>CALVUV010000024.1 GCA_944363685.1 uncultured Bacilli bacterium | reverse complement strand
TATATGTTTAGACAAGACTAACACCCCTTTCTTAATTTGTTTACTAATTATAACACTGTTTTAATGTTAAATCAATATCACTCTAAATAACTCTATCTAGATAAACTTTAGTATATATTTTATCTTTAGGATAGTCTTCTATTCTTTTATTATCAATAATCGCTTGCCTTTGTATTAAGTTTTTATTATATGCCTTCTTAGCACTATCATCATAAGAAGTGATGATTCCTCTATCTTTTCTATCATCAAGTCTTTCTATACCTTGTTCTATTAATTCTAAATATCTATTACTCATAATACTCTCTTTATATTTGTCAATTAAAGCTTTATTAACTTTAACATCAGCCTTTTCTAAATTATATACTTCGGCAACTAAAGATAAAGCTTCTTTAAAAGATATTTTTTCATAATTTTGCAAATAGTGAAAAACATTACCACCAAATCCACAACCAAAACAATACATTAAGTTCACATGATTTGTTACTCCTAGTGAAGGTGTTTTTTCCCTATGAAATTGGCATAAGAACATAAAACTATCGGTTGAATACAATTTTATTCTATCATGAGTATTATTTGCGAGAACAAAAGGTAAAAGACTAGAATTACTCCATAGATAAAAAATATAATCATCATCATAATAGTATCGTAAAGAATTATGATTACATAATACATTTTCAAGTTTCTTATAATAAAGATTATCTTTATAGTTTCGATAGTTAAACAAAAATTCTCTTATTTCAGAATAATCTTCAACTTTTAAACCTTCAGTACAACCTTTAATAACAATTTCTTCAACTTTAAGTTGTAAAATCTCATCAATATTCTTATTCATCATATCACCTCGAAACTATTGAATATTATTATACACACTTTTACAAAAACATCAAATAGTTATATAATAATTATGAGGATGATGTTATGAAACTTATTACTGCTTATGAAAATTTTCTAAATTATTGTGAGTTTGAAAAAGGGCTTTCTAATAATAGTATTAAAAGTTATAGCTATGAGATGAAAGACTATATTAGTTTTTTAGAGAAGAAAAAAATAACTGATACTAAACAAATTACAAAAGATATTATAACTAAATATTTAAAATACTGTTATCTTCGTAATGAAGATAGTAAAACAGTCGCTCATAAACTTACTACTATTAAGAACTTTCATAACTATTTAGAAAAGTCTGAAAATGAGACTAATAATCCTAGTGAATTTATAGATAGACCTAAAACTACTAAGACACTTCCTCATAGTTTAACTATTGAAGAAGTAGATAAACTTTTAGATATTGAGTTAAATACTCCATTTGACTATAGGAATAAAGCTATGTTAGAATTAATGTATGGTTCAGGATTAAGAGTATCTGAACTTGTTAGTTTAACTGTTTATGATATTGATTTTAATAATGATATTATTAGAATTAAAGGTAAGGGTAGTAAAGAGAGAATTGTTCCTATTAATGATGTTTGTAAGTACTATTTAAATCTATATTTAGATAATAGACATCTACTATTAAAAAAGAAACAGTCTGATGCTTTATTTTTAAATTCTAGAGGGACAGGGATATCAAGACAAGGATTCTTTAAGAATTTAAAAGAGATTTTAAAAGAAAAGGGACTTGATCCTGATATATCTCCTCATAGTTTAAGACATTCTTTTGCAACACATTTATTAAATGGTGGAGCAGACCTTAGAAGTATTCAAATGCTTTTAGGACATTCTGATATTGCTACAACCCGTATATATACACATATTACTAATGAGAAAGTTAGGAATGATTACTTAAATAATCATCCAAGAGCTAAAAAGGAGAAATAATTATGAGATTTAAAAGAATATTTTTAATGGTTTTAGATTCTTTAGGAGTAGGGGAAGCTAGTGATGCATCAAGTTATGGTGATGGTGGTGCAAATACATTAGGACATATCAAAGAAAATTATGATTTATTTGTTCCAAATCTTGCTAAGATAGGTTTTTTAAATACTTTAAATATGGATGAAAATACTGATGTGGATGCTTATTATACTATTGCAAGACCTAATAATGCTGGTAAAGACACTTTAGCTGGGCATTATGAGATGATGGGAATTACATCTAATATACCGTTTAAAACCTTTAATGAGAATGGTTTTCCTATTGAACTGATTGATGAAATAGAAAAAGTTACTGGAAGACGTGTTATTGGTAATAAATGTAGTAATGATAATAGTATTATTAATGAACTTGGAGAAAGACAATTAGATTATGGTTCTTTAATAGTTTATACGTCAGCAGATTCAGATTTACAAATAGCTGCTCATGAAGATATAATTAGTCCTGAAATACTTTATAGTTATTGTGAAAAAGTAAGAGAATTAACATTAAAAGATGAATTTTTAGTAGGTAGAGTTATTGCTAGACCTTTTACTGGTAGTAAAGGAAAATTTAAGTTAAATAATGCAGGTAGAAAAGATTATCCTGTTGCTCCTCCTTCTAGAACTATTTTAGATGATTTAAATGATAATAATTATAATGTTATTGCTATAGGTAAGATGAATGATATATTTAGTAAGACAAGTATAAATAAGAGTTTAAAAGCTAATTCTAATATAGATGCTATTAATAAATTAACTAATATTATTGATAAGAAATTTACAGGTTTATGTATGGTTAATTTATGTGATTTTGATAGTTTATATGGACATTTAAGAGATGTTGAAGGTTATGCTAAAGCGATTGAAGAATTAGATGTAGAAATACCTTTATTATTAAATAAATTAGAGATGGATGATTTATTTATTATTACAGCAGATCATGGTAATGATCCAACATTTAAAGGTAATGATCATACAAGAGAAAATGTTCCTCTAATTCTTTATAGTAGAAGTTTTAAAAATCCTAAGAGATTAGAAATACAAGATAGTTTAGCTAATATAGGTGCAACAATAGCAGATAATTTTGATGTTAATATACCTGAAATAGGTAGTAGTATTTTAGATGAATTAGAGTAGAGAAGGGGAGTAAATAATAAAAACTAATAGAGTTTTATATTCTATTAGTTTTCTTCTTGTTTTTCATAACTTGTACATATTGTTTGTTCTTGATCACAAACTTCATCTTTTGGACAATCACAGTTGCTACTAACTTTTATTTCTTCTAAATTACATTCTTGGTTGTTTTTGTTATGTTTGCAACTATCTACGTCACATTTAATAATTTGTTTCTTTTTCATTAATTAATCTCTCCTTCAATATTATATTTCCCAAAAAATATGATATTATTCCCCTATTTTTAATATATGCACTTCCCCTACTTTATTTTTATTAATAGAGTAGTAGTTAACTTATCAGTTTATTATTTAGATTAATTATATTGATAATATGATTATCTATCTATAATGAAAGAGATTAATATTAATTTAAGTAGAAATATTTATTAAAGATATTTTAAATGTATATAATTATAAATGATTTAAATAATCAATATAATATATGATAGTTATAATTATATTATTATATAAATTATTAACTGAATATAGTTATAAATGTTATATATAAAAAATTATAAGTTATTAAAAGGTTGATAATTATTCATCTTTAAATACAATATATTTAACTTCCTATAATATATATTATGTTAACTTGTATATCTTGAAGAAAAAATTATTACATTAGTAACAGTATGAATATTACTGTTATAGCAATTGTAAAAATTATTATAGTAGGAACTTTTTTAGGCTTATATGTAAAATTGTTTTCACTATCATCATTAGTTGTTGCCTCATTTGTATTATCTTTATCTGACTGATTATATATAAGTTCTTTTAGTTTTTTATTTATGCTATATAAATATATTGCAATTACTATTAAAATAATTAATATTAAAATTGGCAATATATATGTACGAAATATCCCATAACCAACACTATATGTTATGATATTGGCTGTAGTATCTATTAAATTATCTTCATATGACATATTATGAACCCTCATTTCTTTTTCTTATTTGAATTCTTTAATGAAATATAGAATTTATAAATTAAATATAGAAGAATGGAAACTAATAAAATTGCAGTTAAAATTATAATTATAAAAGCAAATATGCCTACAATATCTATATTTATCAAAATAAACATCTCTTTTGTTATTAGTATATCAGATTTATATGTACCTCTCCCCTGCTTTCTTATTTTACTTTACACAGAGTTTACATATAAATAAAAGAGAGATTATATATTTCTCTCTATACTTTTCTTGATTGTATTTCTGCTATTTTTTCAAGTACTTCTTTAGCATTAGTTTCATTTATTTCACTATATCCAAGTTCTCTTAAAGCTTGTACTTTAGCAGTATTTAATTCTTGAGTACGGCTAAGTTTTTCTTCTTTTTTCATTTCAATATCTTGAACAAATCTTTTATGAGTTTCTGCTATTTTATTTTTTGATGCTCCTCCATTATGATATAAAGTCATAGCAGAGAATAGAATACTTTCAAATATAAATTGTTTATCTTTATCAAAAGCAAACTCTAAAGGTGCTGTAAACCCCATAGATTTAGACATATATGCTAATATATATTTAAGTTCATCAGTTGTTTCCATAGATTGTAAGTAGTGATATAAATATACATAAGTATTATATGTATTTTTTGTTTTATCTTCTGATAATTTTTCTTTTAAAAGATTTATAATATCTGCTAATAGTTCTTGTTCTTTTTTATTGAAATTCTTTAAGTCTGCTAGAACTTCTCTATTAGATGAATCTTTAACACCTTCATTTAATCTGTTTTCAACTTCTATAATATAATCTCCAGTTACATTTATTCCAGAAATACCTTCTTCATCATCTATATTTAATAAAGCTAATAATCTTACAGCTTTTTCTTTAGGCCATAATGATAAGCTGTCCATGGCTAAATAATTATATAACATTTGTCTTGATACCCCTAAGTATTTAGCTAATCTTACTTTTGATATTCCAAGTTCGCTTAATAAATCATTCACTCTTTTCATCATTACCCTCCTATTAACATTTTAATTAGTTTGACAAGAATAGTCAAGTAAAATTTATGTAAAATACTTTACAAAAGAAAAAGAGAGAATTCTCTTTTTAAATTTAAAGCAAATACCATAGTTTTTTATCATCTTTTCTTACTTCTTTGACGATTCCTCCACCTAAACAATATTCATCAAGATAGAAAACACAAGCTTGCCCAGGAGTTACAGCTTTAATATTATCATATCTTACTAATATTTCTCCATTATCTAAATATTCTAATTTTACTTTAACATCAGGTGCTCTATATCTAAATTTAGCAGTACATTCTACTGGTCTTTCGTCACAGTTAAAATTAATATTTTCTAAAAGGGCACTATCAGAATAAAGATATTTATTATTTTCTCCTTCGGCAACATATAAAATATTTTTATTTAAATCTTTACCTACCACAAATAATTTATCTTTAGTACCACCTATTTCAAGGCCTCTTCTCTGCCCTATTGTATAATACATTAAACCAATATGTTCACCTAAAACTTCATTAGTATCTATATTAACAATATTTCCTTTTTTATTAGGTAAATAATTCTTTAGAAAGTTCTTAAAATTTCTTTCTCCTATAAAGCAAATACCTGTAGAATCTTTCTTTTTTGCAGTAACTAATCCATATTTTGAAGCGATTTCTCGTACTTCTTTTTTATCTTTAATATCACCTAGTGGAAATAAAACATTTTTTAATTGTTCTTTAGATACTTGAGATAGGAAATAAGTCTGATCTTTATTATGTTCATGACTTCTCATAAGTCTACCGTTTTCAATTTTGGCATAGTGACCTGTAGCGATAAAGTCTGCTCCAAGTTTTTTAGCTTCCTTAACGAATAAATCAAATTTAATATATTTATTACACATAATATCAGGATTAGGTGTTCTACCTTTCTTTAATTCATCTAAAAAATAAGTAAAAACATAATCCCAATATTCTTTAATAAAATCTACTCTATGTAGTGGTATTTCTAACTTATCACATACATCTTTAGCATCGTTATAATCTTCTTCTTGAGGACAAATATTATTGTTTAAATTAGGATTACCTAAATAATCATTATTAATAGAACTATCCCAATTACGCATGAAAAGTCCTATAACATCATATCCTTGTTCTTTTAAAAGAATCGCTGCAACTGACGAATCTACACCACCACTTATTCCTACTACTACTTTTCCTTTAGACATATTACCACCTCTAATTCGTACTAATTATACTATATTTATCTTTTAGTTTCAATAATAATATGCTATAATAAGTAATACTTTTTATTGAAAGGAATGTAGTATAAATGAAAGAAATCACTGATGAAAGTGTTGTAAAAAATATTATTGGAATTAATTTAAATAATAAAAGAAATGTTCCATATTTTAAAATAATTATTAATGATGGTATTGTTTTTTTAATATTTAGAAAACTATTAGATATTGCTAAAATGAATTTAGGGCTTGCTACTTTAACTATTCCTTTCCTATTAACAGGTTATATTATATCCATTGCTAAGTGTATTAAAGATAATAATAGAAGACTTAAATTAAATAAGAAAAAAATTAAAGGTGTAATAGAAAATTTAAATGAACAAGATATATTTACGACTAATTTAGATTCTGCTACTTTAATAAAAGATAAACATAATAATAGTATAAAGATATTATTTTTTGATAGTAATAGAAATTTACAGGTTTTGGAAGAAAAAGTTTTAACTTTAGAGGATGGAAAAAAGACTTATAAAGTTTATTTGCTTAATGAAAAAGAAAAAAATATGTTTTTAAATAATAATGAAGTTAATATTAAGAAAAATAAATTTGTATCAAAAAGAGGTATGAAATATTACCATACTATGTTTAAATTATGGATAATATATACTATTTTAATTACTGGTGATACTTTGGTTACTTCTTTTAACATTTTTGAAGGTGTTAGAAATGCTAATAGTATTTTAGATTATTATGATGGGAAAGATAAGTTGAGTGATGAAGAATTAGAAGAAATACTTAGTAATATTGAAAAAAATATAAGAAAGGCATTAGATGATGAAAAATTTAATATTGATAATATTACTACTTATGAGGAATTAGATAATTATTTATTACTTAATGCTATTGTTGATAATCCATATGCTAATCTTGATGAAAAAGAAATTATGTATAATTTTATAGATTTTTTTAATGATAATCCTTCTATAGATAGAGAAAAGGTTTATGCTAATTTAGAATTTCTTGAGTTTAATCGTGATTTTTTTCCTTTTTCTGATGGTTATGTATTAGATAATAATGATTTGTATTTAGCTTATTATGTTGATGATACTATTGTTTATAAAACTAATATTGATGATACAACTAAAGCTCATGAAGTTTTTCATGCTATTTTTGATACTAAAAATATACCATCTGCATATGTGGAAGGAATGGCTGAACTATTAGAAAATGAATATTTTAATGATGGTAAGGCAGATTATGATGCTTATAATAAAAATGTTATTTTAACAAAAGCTACTATTGAACTTATTGGAAGAGATAAATTTTTAGAAGCTTTTAATACTGATGATTTAACTATTATAAGAGATGGTTTAATAGAAGAATATTTAAATAATAATAAAAATGCTACTTTTGAGGAAGCTGTTTTATATAGTGATAAATTAATTGATTATGCAAGAAAAAGGTTATCAAATAATACAAATACTATTGATATTGCTAATACATTAGTGGAGTTTTTTAGATATGCTAATTATGATGATGATAAAAAAATAAGATTATTTGAATATAGAGAAGATTTAAGTTCTTATTATTTAAATATAGAAGATGTTGATTATTATTATTTTAATAGAGAAAGACAAAAAGAGTTAGTTAAACATTAAATAACTAATTTCATTAAAGTTGGAGATAAAAATACTTCTATAAAACTACAGGTTATATTTATTAATAAGACTATTATATATACTTGTAGATATCTTTTCATAGACATTCTTAAGTTTATATCTTTTCCTTTAAATAAATATTTAAATAATTTAATACCAAAATAAAGGGCATAGAAGCCTAAAAATAGAGCCATTAATAAAGTTATTAGTTGATGAGGTAAAGTATAAGTAATAGTCTTTAAAATACCATTTAAATGGTATGTATATATTATAGAAGATATAGAGAAACCAAAAATAAATGTTTTTAGAAATAAACTTAATATTATTATAGGAATTCCTATAATAGATATACCTAATAAAAATATAAAAGTAGTAAAGGTAATATTTCCTATTAGACTATTTATTAAAGCATTTTTATAATTTATATTATTCTCTTTTATACTTATGAAAAAACTATTTAAACTCTCTGTTACTAGATTATGATCATTTTGATTTAATATAATAGCATATATTATTCCTGATATAAGTCCTAGTATCATTACTATTATTAGAAATATATATATTTTCTTTTGTTCTTTTAGTTTATCATTTACTTTAGTCTTTACTTTATTTAATTTTATATTCATATTATCACCTATTAAATGATATTCTCTTTTAAAGAAAATTTACCTAATTTCATTTTACAAAAATAGACTTTTTAGATATAATTATTATGAGGTGCTTAATAAATGAATCAAAAAGTTGTTAAAATAATATCTGCTATTATGTTAGTAGCAATACTTGCAGGTGTTATAAGTGTAATATTTTACTATGTAATATAAAAAATAGGTGTTTTTTAAATACCTATTTTTTTAATGTTACTTTATCCATACATTTAATCATTTTTTCCCCTTTTATTTAAATAATTTAGTTGGATTAATTCTTTTACTATTAGAAAGATAGTTTATCTTTTTAATAGTTTTCTTTCTATTATAATTAGATTTAGTCTTTTTAGCTTCCATTTTTATTCCCCCTTTATTTATCTATATATCCTTCAATTTC
Organism: uncultured Bacilli bacterium; assembly: GCA_944363685.1. Lineage (GTDB taxonomy): Bacteria > Bacillota_I > Bacilli_A > RF39 > UBA660 > Onthousia. The sequence continues at coordinate 4,720 of CALVUV010000024.1, read as the reverse complement.
TGGAATTAGTTCACTTACTAATAAATCACTAGTGTCATATTTTAAAACAATGTCATTAAGTCTTTTTTCATCTTTAGCAAGATATAAAATAATTAATCCTGCTATCCTATTAGCAGTATATTGATTTAGTTTATAAACGTCACTGGGATTTATATTGTATTTTCTAATAATATCATTAATAGGACCATATTTATAAATATAATTTATAAAGCTTCGTGCTATTAACTCAACATTTTTATCTTTTTTTAAAAATTTAGCAGTTTTCCATACTTTCAAGTAGCATCACTCCTTTGTAAGTTCTATATTATACCATACTTTTCTTATTTTGGTAAGATTTAACACGTCTTTTTTTTAAAAAATTAGAAATACTAATACTGTAGCTTAGAAGGAGTTGATTAAAATGCATTTTTTAAAAAAAATTAAGCTACAAATAATTATTCTTCTTCTTATACTTTTTATTATTCCCATAAATATCTATGCTTATTCCAAATATGTTGTCCCAGGTGGAGAAACCATCGGTATAGAAGTTAATTCTAAAGGTGTTTTAGTAGTTGGCTTTTATGAAGTAGATAGTAGGTATATTGGAAAAGATGCAGGATTTGAAATTGGGGATTCTATTACTAAAATAAATGGTACTGAAGTTAATAGTATTAACGAAATGGTTAATGTTGTTAATGAAGAAGCTAGTAGTGATAATAAGTTAGATGTAACTATTATTCGAGATGATAAGTCTTCTAATCTTTCTTTAAATATGATTTGTGATAGTAATGATGTGTGTAAGACTGGTCTTTATGTAAAAGATGCAATAACAGGTATTGGGACTTTAACTTATATTGATCCGAAAACTACTATATTTGGAGCTTTAGGTCATGAAATAGTTGAAAAAACAACAGGAGAAAAGTTTGAGATAAAGGATGGTAAAATCTTTAATGCTACAGTTACTGATAATACGAGGAGTGAAAATGGTTCTCCGGGAGAAAAGAATGCTACTTATAATGAATCTATAAATTATGGTGAGATAAATGCTAATGAAGAGTCTGGTGTTTTTGGTAAATACACAGATGAAATATTAGAAGATGAAGTATTAGAAGTTGCTAGTAAAGATGAAGTAAAAACTGGAGAAGCATTTATTAGAACAGTGGTAAATGGTAGTGAAGTTAAAGATTATAGTATTAATATTTTAAATATTAACAAAGATAGTGACATTAAAAATATTTTATTTGAGATAACCGATCAAAATTTATTAAATGAAACTGGTGGTGTTATCCAAGGTATGAGTGGTTCCCCTATTATTCAGAATAATAAGATAATAGGTGCAGTTACTCATGTTATTGTAAGTGATACTAAGAAAGGTTATGGTATCTTTATAACAACTATGTTAGAAGAAGGAGATAAGAGTGTTGAATAATATCAACACTCTTTATTTAAAAAATCAAAAATATCTTTTAAATTATCTTTACTAACAAAATCTCCTCCATTTTTAAATAAGTTTAAGAGTTCTTTATCATCTTTTGCAATATCTTTACCGATGATAGGAAGAAATTTTTTAAAGAAAAAGTTTAACTTACTATAATCAATTCCTCCTCTTAGATAAAAGAACGATGTATCTATATTATTAACTTGTTTTAAAGTATTAAGATAATCTTTGCTATAAGGCATTGCTCCTACAGCGATTATTATTTTTACATTGTACTTTTTTAAGATTTTAGAAAGACCCATTATTTTAGAAGCATAGATATAACTTAGGAATATTACTTCATCATTATCATTAGCTTTAGCATCTTTATATGAATAACAAGGAATATTTAACTCTTTACTAAGCATTTTAGCATACTTTTTAGTATGTCCTGTTTTACTTTTATAAATAACTACCCTACTCAATTTAAAAATCCTCTTGGTACCATTATTTTAGTTAATAGTTTTTGTTTGTCTTCACTTGTTAATTTTCTAGTACCATCTAATCTTTCAATAAATGGGCTAATTACTTCATCTTTTGGTAAAATAGTTTTTTTATCAATATAGAAAAAAGGATAATCGTTACAGTATAATAATGACGAATGATAGTCATCCTCTAAATTAAATATAGAACTAACTGATTCTATACTATTATCTTTATGAAAATATTTAATACTATTTTCTACTATATTATCTATTTCTTTAGAAAATCTTTTTCCTATATTTCGATATCTAATTAATTTCATGTCACTAAACAATGGATTTTCATAACTAGCATACCAATCAATTTTATAGATATTTTTTTCTTCATCTTTTTTTAGATAATATGAAGATTTTCCATCATTAAATGTTAGAGTCTTACGATAATCACTATAGGAAATATCAGTTATATTATTATATTCCCTTATAATCTTTTCTCTATCTCTTTCTATTCTAGATTCACATATTTCAAATCGTTCTCTTAATCCTTCTAAACGTTCTTTTAAACTAATTAAATCTTCTTTACTATAACCAAAATATGTTGCTTCATCTACATCACTTTCTAAAAAATCTTTAAACTCTTTATAAGTTAGTTTATTCATTAATTTATTCTCCTTTAAAGTTATTTCTATTACTATTAGGTTCTATAAGTTCAAACTTATACTTCTGTTCTACTTTAGGATACTTTTCCTTATTCACTTCTCCTATAAAATCATTTAAAGGCCTAACCCAACAACTTCCATCTTCATATAACTTTCTATAAATAACAACGTCTTCTAAGGTCTCACAGTCTTTAGCTATTTCTTCTACTAAATAATAATCTCCTTTAAAATGTCTATAAATACCATGTATTTTAATTTCTCTCATATTATGCTTCTACTTCTCCTTTAAATTCAGATAAACTACCATCTTCATTAACTATAGATGTTAAAGCTTTTTCAGCATTTTTTAAATCTTTATCACATTCACTAGCAAGTTTAGTTGCTTTTGTAAAATAATCTATTGCTTCATCTAAAGGAACATCTCCATTTTCTAAAGATTTAACAAGTGTCTCTAATTCTATTATTTTTTCTTCAAATTTTTTTTCTTTCTTTTCCATGATTAATTCCTCCTACTTTATGATGGCTTTCTTCTTGCCATCTTTTAATTCTATATTTATTAAATCATCTTTTTTTAAGTCTTTTATACTAGTAACGGCTTTATCATTAAGTTTGATAATGCCATAACCCCTCTCAAGTGTTTTTAAAGGTGATAAGGCATCTAATTTACTTAAAATATTAGTATATCTTTGTTTAGTCTTATCTATTATTACTAAAGGATTACTAAATAATGGTCTTGTTTTAATATTATTTAGTTTAACCTTCTCTTTATCGATAATAACTTTATAATTTTTAACTAAACTCTCTGTTAAATAATCAAGCTTTTGAATCTTAGCAGAGTATAAATCTAAAGGATTATTTAAGATATAATGTCCCTTAATATTATCAAGTCTCTTCTTCTTTAATTCTATTATTGTCCCTATTGCTTTCCTATTTCTTAAATTTAATTGATTAATATAGTTTATAACATCAGTTTTATTAGGAACGGCTATCTCTGCTGCTCCTGTTGGTGTAGGTGCTCTTAAGTCTGCTACAAAGTCTGCAATAGTAAAGTCTACTTCGTGACCTACGGCACTTATTATCGGTATAGGACACTGGGATATTGCTCTTGCCACTATTTCTTCATTAAAGGCCCATAAATCTTCAATAGAACCTCCACCTCTACCTACTATTAAAACATCAAGATTATAATCTTCTGCTCGTTTGATCTGTCTTACAATATCTTCTTTGGCACCTTCTCCTTGTACTAAACTAGGTAAAAGTATTACTTCAGTTAAAGGAAATCTTCTATTAATAGTAGATATTATATCTCTTATTGCCGCCCCTGTTGGTGCAGTTATAACTCCAACTCTCTCTGGTATTTTAGGTATTCTTTTTTTTCTAGCCTCATCAAATAATCCTTCTGAAGCTAACTTTTTCTTTAACTGTTCAAAAGCTACATAAAGATTACCTACTCCATCTTCCATCATTTCATTAACATAGATTTGATATCCCCCTGTCGCTTCATAAACAGATATTCTTCCAGTTACAAGAATCTTCATACCATCAACTGGTTCAAACTTAACTTTACTAGCACTACTTGCAAACATAACGGCATTAATTCTACTACCTTCATCTTTAATAGTAAAATAAAAGTGTCCTCTAGTATGTGCTTTAAAGTTAGATATTTCTCCTTTAAGATAAACTTCTCTTAAATTAGTATCATTATCTAATTTATATTTAATATATCTAGTTAACTGGGTAACTGTTAAATACTCATTATTCATTATTATCCTCACTATGATAAATATTATCTAAAACACCATTTAACATTTTAGTAACTTTCTCATCACTGTATTTTTTAGATATTTCTATCCATTCATTAATACTAACAATGCTAGGGGTATCTAGATATTTTAATTCATAACTAGAAAGAAGAAATAAAGCTTGATCTACTTTATTAAGTCTATTAAGTGCCCAATCAGACATATATTTATTAACTAAATCAGTTAATTCATCTTTTTTTTCTATAACACCATTAACTAGGGAATTAACAAAATCATTTTCTACTTCATATTCTTCTTTAATTAAATCATTTACATCATAATATACTTTAGCATCATCAAATATATTTATCTTATAAATTATACGAAGAGCTATTTCTCTTACTTCATTTCTTGTTTTCAAAAGTATCACTCGCTTTCTTA
>CALVUV010000023.1 GCA_944363685.1 uncultured Bacilli bacterium | reverse complement strand
CCTCCCTTAATTTTTAAAGAACATCGTTGGTAAATATCCATCATGAACAGATATACGATCTTTCTTTAATACTTTATATTTTGTTTTTTCTATTGTATCATTATTTTCTAAAGGACAATATGGATCTCTTTCTTCTAAAGTTCCATGCCATAAAATTCTTCTATCGTAAACTCCTCCCCTGCATCTACCTTTTAAAGAGCAATTATTACAAGCGGAAGGAATTGGAGCATTCTCAAATGTTTCAAATTTAATATTCTCTAAAACATTTGGTTGCAAAATATTATATTTATTTTTATACTCATCTTTTATAAGATAAGTTGAAGGGCAAATATTACCATCAGGTAAAATTCTAATACTATCAACTCCTGTATTTTCAACGATATTCTCTTGATTAGTTAATAAGTTTCCTAAAAGAATATCACTTAAGCCTATTATTTTATAATTAGTTCCAATATAGTTTAAGGTGTCCATTAACGTATTATAACTAAGTGTAAATTTTCTATTTATTTCCATATTTTCACTAACTGGTCTATAAATATTTAGTCTTAAAATAGCATTATTTTCTTTGGCAATTTTAAATAATCCATCGATATTTTCTTTTTGCATTGTCTCTTCAAATCCTACAAAAACTATTGTAGAAAGTTTAAGATCTTTTTTTAGTTGTTTCAACATGTTAATAGCCCAAGTATAAGCAGAAGGTTGCCCCCTAAAACTATTATGTTTCTCTTTATCAGCAAAGTCTAATGATACATCAACTTCATCAATGGCTCTTTTATAAATATCCATTTTCTCATCATCTTTAGATATCGCTTCATACAAATATCCATTAGTTGTAAGTGATTGTTTGATATCTGGGTAGTTAATTCTAACATGGTCTAAGAATGTAAAGAAATCATTACATATAGCATTTTCACCAGTACCATAGTTTATTGATTCAATCAATTGATGATTTTCATCAATAAATTTAATCCAATCGTCCACCCCTAAATTTTTAGAACTATCTCGTGTTTCTTTACTGTAGCAAAACTTACAGTTCATATTGCAAGCATTAGTTAACCCCCAACCAATATTATATTTTCTCATCTTAATCACCTCATTTAAAGTATATGATAGCAATTACAATAAATCAATTATATAGTTTTTATATCTTGTATAAAATTTTTTTATATAATTTTAAGACCTGTTTTTAACAAAAGAAATAAACTTTTTAGCAGTAACTGACGGAATTTTATCCTTATAAATTATATAAATATCAAAAGTAGGTAACGTAATATTTAAATCTATTTTACAGATATTATCATATAAAGCTATTGTCTTTTCAAAGAGATAACCTACACCTAAATTTTTCTCTATCATTTCCGCAATCATATCACTAGTAGATATCTCATAACTAGGATTAAAAGGCATTTTATTCTTCTCAAAAATTCGCATTAACTCTTTAGTACTACTTGAGGTACGCAAAGGCACAATTAATGGGTAGTTAAGAACTTTTTTAAGAGAAATTTTCTTATCCCTAAGTTCTGTCATTTTTCTATTACAAGCAAGAATACAATTTTCTGTAGCAATTTTATAAATTTCTACATTATTAAAACTATTATCTAAAGGAGAACTATCTATTAACACTTCTAATTCATTATTATTAAGAAGTCTAAATAATTCTTTCGTAGGCTTACTAATAACTTTAATCTTTATATTTGGATATTCCTTTGTAAAATCACTTATAATATCTGTTAGTAAAAAAACTCCAATATGAGATGGAACACCTATTGATATTTGTCCACTATTTAAATTTACCAAATCATTTATATTTATCATACCTGTTTTTAAACTATTCAAAGACTGTTCTACATAAGGTAATAGCATTTCTCCTTCAGAAGTTAAAGTTAATGAGTAACTAGATCTTTCAAATAATTTTATTCCAAGTTGAGTCTCTAGTGTTTTTATACTATAACTAACACTTGGTTGTGTAACCCCTAAAGCTTCTGCCGTTTTTGAAAATGTACCATATTGACAAACATAATAGAATATTTTAAAAAGATTAACATCAATTTCTTCTAAATTCATAAGTCTTCCTCTTTTCTATAAGTTTTAAAGCTTTCTTAAGTTAGGAAAATTATATATCTGTTTTATTATTTAATAATTTCCAATTTAATTCCCATAAAGCATTTTTATTACTATCCCAGTTTAGTCTTGCTTTAGCATCTTCATAAGATAACCATTCCATCTTAGTATGTTCATGTGATAATCTTATAAATTCATTTGTAGCATCTATTCCAAAACAATGTTCATAAATTAAATAAACATCTTCTCCCCATATAAATTCTTTTGTAACATTAATTACAGGCATAGTACTAATAGATTTTAACTCTATAACTTTAGCATCATAGCTTATTCCAGCTTCTTCATTTGCTTCTCTTTTACAAGCTTCTAAAAATGTTTCCCCTTCTTCTACTCCACCAGCAATTGCTTGCCATCTTTCAGTCTTTCCTGTCCTACAAAAAATACCATATAAATAGTTCCCTTTTTCATCTTTCTTATAAGGAAATGCTAAAATTTGATGTGGTTGTCTCATATTTTTTCCTCCTTATCTTTAACTTTTGTTTCTAATTCTTTATAAACTTCTGTATTACCAATTAAACCTTCACTCATAGAAAGAAATAATTTATATTTTGCAAATAACACATCACGTTTTTCTTTATCTTTAACAAATGATACATAATCAATATTATCAATTAAATCTGCACACTTAAGGATAACTGCCTCTATACCATAATCTATGCAGTTTTGAAACATTATTCTAGCCTGTTCTAATTTATCTTTTATATTAGAATCAAAGCTAACAGCACTAACTATATTAGCATAGATTCTCCAAACTTGATTTTTATATCTTCTTTTTTAACACTTGTATCTTCAAGCAAATCGTGAAGTATAGCTGCTATTACTACTTCTTCACCATAACCATATTGATAAAGTTTATATGCTACTTTAAAACTATGAAATAATACTGGTTTTGTATTATGACCTGTTTTTCTTAAATTATAAGCGACATAATGCAAAGCCACATCCATTTTCTTGCCTAATTCCATTTTTTCTTGAGTCATTTCATCTCATTCCTTACTCTATAACAATATTTAGATGATTATCTATAAATTCTTTAACATCAACTTTCTTTATTACAATTACTCCTGCTATTCTTATAAACTGGCTTACCATCTTCAAATACTACATATCTATTATAAAACTTTTCATAGTATTCTTTAAAGATAAAATATCCTGTATCAATACCATTGCCACTCTCTATAATACTTTCAAACTCTTTTATAGAAACCCATTTAACGTCTTGAACTTCATCTTCTTGTAATTTTAAATCTTTTATATCAATATTAGATTTTAATAAAAACACTTCTACAAAATCATTTATTCGAGCATATGAACCAATAAATCTTAAATCTTCCTTATTTACTTGTATTCCTAATTCTTCGCCTAACTCTCTAATTGCCCCTATAATTGCATCTTCACCTAAAAGTGCACCACCAGATACTGTTTCCCACTTATTCGGATATTTTTTAGATGTAGAGGCTCTTTGCTGTATCAAAAGTTCATCATTATCATTAATAATCCATACAAAGCAAGATAGTCTAAATTCTCCTTTTATTAACTCTTTTCTATCTTTAGTATAATTTAATTTCTCATGTTTGTCATTATAAATATCAACTAATTCCATAAGTATCATCTCCTAATTAAGTTTTAGTATTTTATTTTTCTTTTTTAAATATTTATTTTCATACCAATTTATAAATTCATCTGTTGCAGATGTATGATTATCATGACGATGATTTCTTTCATAATCACTCATTTCTGCTAAAGTTTTATCATGATTTAAGGGAATAAAAACACTCCATAAATTAGATTTAGCCTTTCTTTCTATATTACCACGTATTGATAGTGATAAAGTACCTTTACTTTCCCCATAAAAGGTATAGTAATCATCCCCATCATAAAAGGTTAAACAATCAATGAATTTACAAGCTCTATTAGTTACATCTTTCATAACTTCAAGCAAGTTATCTATATTAGAACTAACTCCACTTCTTTTAACAAAAACACCTGGATAATTAGGGTTATTAGGATAATTTTCAATATAAAAACCTGTATCTGCTACAAAAACAGGTCTACCTACTATTTCATATGCTTTTCTTGCTTTTTCTTTTGATATAACTTCAATATCATTAATCTCTGGTTCTTTCATATCATATTTAAAATAATTAATTGGTACACCAACTCTTTCAAATTTTTCTTTTACAGAAATATATTTACCATAATTTCCTGTAACATAAGTTAAATCTTCCATATCACTTCTCTCCTTTCTTAATTACATATTAACAAAAGAAGAGGAAGTATATATGTCAGTTATTAAATTTTTCTAATAATTTTATAGACTTTATTCTATTTATATAAAAGTGCCTTATTTCTTCTTTTAATTCACAGTAAGCAGCAACTCCCCATTCATTACCTAATAAAATTAAATCATATGGCCTAATAGTTCTTTTAGATATATCTTTCTTATCTTTAGAATAATACTCAATAAAACATTTTTTCTTTTCTTTAATCGCTCTATTTATTAAATTAAACATCTCTTTATTCTCAACATTTATATTATTGGGAGTAATAAATCTTTTAGGCACATTTATATTTTGATTTAAAACATATCCTCCATAAGGTCCTTTAATAGTATCTATATAAATACCTGCTTTTTCTAAATCCTCTTTATAAACTCTTATCATTCTAGGACTTACTTCTAACTTTTCTGATAGTTCTGCAATAGTATATTTTCTTCCAGTACTTAAATATTCAAGCATAGTAAGTACATTACTTACTTTAGACATTTTTTTCACCTACAATCTCATCAAAATATGGATTAGCATCAAATTCTCCTTTATTATATAATTCTTTAATTTTTTCACTACTAGCCCACATACAATCGCAGACTTCTTCTTTTTGTAATTTAATATTATTCAAACTAACATTGCTTTCAAACAACCAAACATCAAGAATATCATTACAACCTTCAAAAAATCTTTTTGCACTACCTATTAATTTACCTTTTGATTTATCTAAATCAACATTTAACTCTTCTTTAGCTTCTCTAACTGCGGCATCTACTGATTCTTCACCAAGTAAAACAGAACCACCAGTAGCCTCCCACATTAAAGGATGAGTTTTATTTTTAGATCTTCTACTTATCAGAAATTCATCATTATTATTTTTAATCCAAACATTTACTACCAAATGAAATTCATTATCATTTAACCTTGAACCTCTTGTAACTATTCTATTTAGTTTCCTTCTGTTTTCATCATATAAATCCCAATATTCCATGATTATTTCTCCTCACCTATTACTAATATTATATATTCTTGTTTTAACAACTACAACAAAAAAAGGAAAGAATTAATCTTTATTCTCTTCTTTATAATAATATCTATAAGGCCTTGCATTAATATTTAGATCATTCATAAATATTCCTAAATATCTAGTTCCATCTTTAGATGTTTCTTGATATAAACGATTATCAACTATTTTACCATTATTTTCTATAATTAAATAATCATCTCTCCAAGTTACATTATCATAATTTGTAGTACCATCTCTATATAAAATTAATTCTTTATACTTAGTATCAGGCATAAAATGTTCTTTATTAGGATTAAATAATTTATCTGGTTCTACTATCTGTCCTTGTAATATCCACTTACCAACATATTTAGAAGCATAAGTAGGTTCAGAAGATTTAAACTTCTCTTCTATTTTTTTCATATGTATTAAAGCATCTTCATTTTCTTTAGTTAAGTCATATACTTCTACATAAATATCTGTTTTATCACCATTATATATTTCTATAAATTCTCCTCTTATTTGAATATTATTGTTATTTGCATACTTAATCATCTCTTTATAAGTATCCATTACTTCATCATCACTAGATGTATGTAATAACGTTTCTACAACATTATCAGTTAATACTTCTAATCCCATACTTTGAATTTTATCAATAAAGCCATAATTAGTTTTTAAATCATCACTTAAGACTCTACCTATAAAACAAGTAATATCACTTTCTTTAAAACCTACTTCATAACTAATTAAAACACTAGGTAGATTAGTATAACTCTTTTCATCAATTTTCTTATCAATAAGTTCTAATTCTTTCTTAAAATCATCTCTTGTCTTTAATAAAATAAATTCTCCTATCATAACAAATTTAGGATTTTTAACTAATTCCATATAAACTCCCCCTCTTAATTTATTTTTTATCTCTTCTAGTTTCTTTAGCTTATCTTGATATTCTTCGGTTAGTTTTTTAACTTCTTTAATAATATTATTACCCTTAGGATTATCAAGAATATTCTTTATTTCTTTTAATGTAAATCCTGCTTCTTGTAAAGTTTTAATATTATGATAAGTACTAACTTGTTCTTCGCTATAATACCTATAACCTGTAAAGTCATCTACTTCTTTAGGTATTAAAATACCCATTTTTTCATAATGTCTCAATGCTTTAATAGTGCACTCACAAAGATATGAAAATTCACCTATTCTATACATATTCTTCCTCCTTTCACCATCACTATAGCATTGACCTTAAGGGGAGAGTCAATAGTTTTGTCTGATTATATTTTTGATTTATTTATATAGTCGTTATAATTTCCTAAATACTCTTTAATACCATTATTTTCTATATAAAGGATTTTTTTGGCAATTTCATTAATAAAGTACCTATCGTGTGATATAAATAAAATTGTGCCAGGATATTCCTTTAAAGCTTCTTCTAATACTTCTTGAGTTGTAATATCAATATGATTTGTTGGTTCATCCATTATTAATAAATTGACGTTCTTTTGCATTAATTCAAATAATTTTAAACGTACTTTTTCACCGCCTGATAATGTACCTACTCTTTTGAAAACATTTTCTCCATTGAACATAAATTTTGCTAAGGAAGCTCTTAAATGTGTTTCTGAACCATAATAACTCTTTCTAGCAGTCTCTAAAATAGTAGCATTATCATCTTCAAAAGTAATTGTTTGTGGAATATAACCAATTGAAACAGTACTACCAATTCTAATATTATTATCATCTTGTTCATTTTCATACAAATTCATTATATATTTAATTAAAGTTGATTTACCACTACCATTTTTCCCCATTAAACAGGTTCTATCTTTAAATACAACATCAAATGAAACTTGGTTTAATAAGTTTTTATTAGCAACAGATAAATCGAAATCTCTCACCATTAACACTTGCTTGCCAGATCTATCATTCATTTGAAAGTTTAATGGAATTTCTTTGGTAGTTTCCGGTTTTTCCAAAAGCTCCATCTTATCTAATCTTTTTTGAATACTGGCTGCTCTTTTGAAGAAAGACTCTCCACCTGGATATGCAAGTTTTCCAAACTCTTGCAATTGTTTTATTTTTCTTTTCATTGCTTCTATCATTTTTTGTTGATCTTTATATTGTTCAAACTCGGCTAAAATTCTCCTCTCGTTTTCTTTTAAATAATATGAATAATTGCCAAAGAAAATTTCCAATTTACCTCTTTCAATCAATACAATTTTTGAAACTACTTTATCTAAAAAATATCTATCGTGAGAACATAATATAATTGTTCCTGTATAACTTTTTAAATATGATTCTAACCATTCTAAAGTATCAATATCAATATTATTTGTAGGCTCATCTAATAGTAAAACATCTGGATTAGATAGCATTATTGATGCTAAATTAACAATTGTTTTTTCTCCTCCAGATAAAGTATTAAATTTTCGATTCAACATATCTTCACTTATTCTAAATTTATTACATAATTCACTTATTTTAGAATCAACTGCATAACCATCTAAATCCATAAATCTTGTTTGTAATTTTCCATAACGATCTAATATATGTTCTAACTTATCTGGCTCTGCTGTTGCCATCTGCTCTTCCAAATCTTTCATATAAGTTTCAATTTCAAAAATATCTTTAAAATCCCTTGTTAAAATGTCCTTAACTGTACAACTATCACTAACAACTGGTGGCATCTGAGATAGCAAACGAACATTAGCACCTTTTCTAATACTAATACTACCAGCATCAAGATTCTCTTCTTTTGTAATTAATTTAAACAATGTTGTTTTGCCACAACCATTAGGACCAATTAAGCCTATTTTTTCTCCTGATGTAACTTCTAAAGCAAAGTCATCTAATACATTTTTAAAACCATAATTCTTTTTAGCATTAGCTATTGAAATATCTGTCATATTAATTCACTCCTTGTAGAGATTAGTTATATGAAATTTCAATCAATTCCATCCAATAAAGATATTTTTCATCATAATCTTTAATATTATAGCCTTTTAAAAATTCTTTATATTCATTTTCTAAGTGATTTATTTTTAAGCTTTTATTTAAGATATAAATATCAAAGTATTTTGTTGAAATAGAAACATTTCCTAAATCAATATAATAGTATTTATGTTTATTAACTAAAATATTAGTTAAGCTAAAATCTCCATGTATTAAAGAATCATCATTAGGTTTATTTTTTTTCAAAAAACGAATTAAATCATTTTTTGAATAATCTTTAAAGTATTCACTACGTAACTGATAAACTACATCAATCTTATCAAGGGCATTACTTAACAAATTTTGAGTTGAAAATTTGTTAAACTTACAACTTTTTGAGTAATTTTGATGTATCTTCTTTAATTCGATACCTAACTCATATCCAAATTTTTTATATTGATATAATGGCTTTCCTTCAATATATTCTCTTAGTAAATATTCTTTACCATCATATATATTATAATAATACACATTAGCAACATTCATTTTACCTTTTAAATACTTTAAAACTTCGTATTCTTCCTTTAAAGTATCAGAGCCTTTTATATTTTGAATTTTCAAGATAGCATCATCGTTATTCTTAGTTTTAACTCGATATACTAGGCATCCTGAAAGTCCTAACTTTTCTTGTTCTAATGTTTCAAGTTTTATTTTTTCTAGTAATACTTTATCATTTATTTTTACTTTACTTTCTAACTTTTTCACTCTACAAACTATATAACCATCATCTACATTATAACTTTTATTGACGTATTGAATAAATTCTTCTTCAGTATCATAAACTCCAAATTTATCTAAACTTATAATTTTTAATGCATCTTTTATATTTGAATATTTCTTTACAGAAGTTATTTGTATTTCCAAAGTTTCGTTTGTAGCATTATTTATTAATGTACAATTTTCTAAATACTCTAAAATCAAATCACTATCAAATATTTTATACAACTGTTTATCATTTTTAATTTGTTTAAATTCTTTTTCGCCACACCTTATTATTTTTTTCATTTTTTATCATTCCTCGTATAACAATATTGTTTGTTATTATTTATTTAAAATTAACTTCAAAATATGTAAAAACATTCTCACTAGGAACAGTTAGTTTAAAAAGAAATTTATTATTATCTAATTTTAAAACATAAAGACTTGTTAATTTATTAAACATATCATCATTTTTATTAGTTGGTAGATAAAAATCTAAAAAACCAGACTTATCTTCATTAGGCTTTTTAATAAATGCTTCTGTTTCTAACATATATTTTGTAATATCTTCTATTTTATTATTAAAATTATTTAATGTTTCTAAATCTAGTTTAAGCATAAAACTAACAAAGGCATCTTTATTATTATCATCAACACCTGATATTTCCAAAGAAAGTAAAGGACTTAAAAACTCCTTACCTCTTTTTCCGTCTACAAATTCAACACTCTCCATATTATCATAATAATAAGTAACTTTAGCATCTGTTATATCTTTACCATCTATTTCAAAAACATAATCAGGAAAATTTAAAACCTCTTCTACTTCTTTTGTTTTATTAATATTTCCAATTTTACCAACATAAGCTTTACCCATTAATATCTCTCCTTCTTTTCATACTTTCAATATACTTATCAACATTATGTTTGTTATATTTCTTTAAATCTTCTATAAATTTAGGTTTAAACTGCTCTAAATACTCAATAATTAAATCAGCATACTTATCTATATCTTTATCATTAACAATATCTTTTAAATACTTACTTATTCCTTTTTCCCGATTTATTATATCTACATAAAATGCTAAGTAATTACTATCACCTATCTTTTCTTTAACAGCCTTAACAATAGATAATAATTCTTCTCTTGTAGCAGAATACCTTGCTTTAAAACCATTACATCTTGAAAACATTATTAAGACACAACCAATAAATAACTTATCAGTACCATCACTAGGTAGTGTTTTCTTAGTAAACTCTAATAAACTATCAATATTACCATTTTCATAATCATCATATAATTCCATTATAATTCTATTAATCATATCATTAACACTTCCTTTAATTACTAAATGTTAATCCTTCATCTTTACTAACTAATTCTATATCTTTTAAATTATTACCATCTGGAACTGAAACAGTTAAAACTAATTTATCTTTTTTTAAACGAGGTAAGTAATTAATATAATAATAATCTAAATCTCCATAACCATTTATAGTAATAGAAACATCACTAAAAGACTCACCTCCATCAATAGTAACTAAGAACTTTTTATATCTATCATCACGTCCTAATAATCCTAAATCAAAGATAAAACCTATCTTTTCATTTACAAAAGAAACATCAGTATCTCTATTTACAATTAAATATTTATCTTCATTTTCTAAGATGTTTTTAAAACACAATCCATTATCAGTAGATTTTTCTACAATAATTATATCTTTCCCTGCTAAAGCAGAATCAATAACTCTTATTCTAATTATATCAGTTTTATTAAATCTACTTTCATATATAACACTTGATAAAAAGTTCTCTATTGAAGTAGAACCATAACTACCATTTTTAACATCTATTTTTTCTATTTCTTCTTCAATATTTTGACTATATGTATAGTTAATTAAATCTCCCTCATCATCAAAAAACTCTGTCATTGAATAATTTTCTTTACTAATCTCTTTATCATAATGCATTTTCTTTCTTAAAGTATTTCCTCTAACAAAAGGATTAATATAGTCATAATAAGAAACTGTATCACTTGCTAAAAACCTACTCATTGATTCCACCATCTTTTCATTATATAGAGTAACTGCACTTTCTCTATCTCCTAAAATATAACCTAAAAGCAAGAATAATAATATAACAGTAACTAACTCAATAAATAGATATGAGGTAAAAAGCTTTAATTTATCCTCTTTCTTAGTCTTATAAATACTTATAATCCCCAAAATTATAGTTATTAAAATTATTATAATAGAGATAAGTTTAATAATACCAAAATAAGTATAATTATAGTAAGCAAGTACTAGGTAACCAATAAAATATAATACTACATAAATAACTCCATAAAACAAAGGACTTTTTAATAAAGATCTCATTAGATATTTCACTCCTTTATCCTATTATACTATCTTTTTAATACTTTAACATAATAATCTTCAAAAGAGCTAAAACATCCCATAGAAAGAATTTTATCTATCATATCTTTATTAAAAGGATAGTTCTCATAATAATCATAATCATTTCGCCATAATTTACAACTAAAGGTTTGATAATTACTTAGTTCATAGATTTTATAATAATCTTTCTTTATTCTATCTATATCTAATTTACCTTCATTATAAAGTTGATATAACTCTTTTCTACGTTCTTCTCTTTTTAAAAATATAGTCATCTCTTCTTCTGTTAATTTCTTATTATCTTCAAGACCTTTTTTCTTATTTATTACATCTTGTAATGGAAAGTGAAACTCTACAAATAACTGTTCATCAATAATATCTTTAATACTAACATCATCATCAATACTATTATCTATAAAAGAAGAAAATCCACCTAACTCTTGCACTCTTAAAAGCATAGGTATATCTCTATCACTATCCCCTATTGCATACATACTAAAAGTCTCTTTTTTATCTTGTAAAAAGGCATCTACCGTTTCTTCTTTCTTGGAAACACCTATACCATAAACTCCATTATTACCTAAGTAATACGTTTTACCATGAGTATTTTTCTTAATAACATTATCATCATCATAAATCCTACCATTACCTTGTAAATAATATACAAGTCTATCCCTAAAAGTTTTATCAATAGATTCATGTAAAGGAATTAACATATCATTAAATATATATCCAATACTACCATGTCCATTTGGTGAAGTAACAACTGCAACATAATTACCAGCACTTAAAAATTCATTTAAATATATAGATACAGTGTCTATTTCTTTAGCCATAGCATTATCACTATTAATTAAAGTATCAACTAAATCAGTAAATAATATTTTTTTCATAATAAGCTCCCATATGTAATTTATAGGCTTATTATAACCAAACTAAAAATAGAAAACAACTTTAATAAGTAGATTATTGACAAAGAAATGCAAAAGATTTAAACTAAAAACCAGTTAGGAGGAGTTAAAATATGAATAGTAGTAAACGAAACTCAAGTATTTACATTAACACAAATGATATTCAAATATTAGACTTTAATAAAGACTGGAGATTAATCCGTAGTAACTCTTTTGGAGAAGCAGAGACTATCTATAAAAAAGAAGATGCAGATAATATGAGGTTACTATATGCAGAATATACTGGGGAACGAAAAAATATTATCTTAGCAGGAAGTACTGATGATAATTATATAATTAAAAAACTAAATACAAATGGATATGTTTCTGATAGTTATAAATGGGAAAAAGCAAATGGAGTTAAATCTCCTATTTATAGAATAGATGAAGGAATTTATGGAATAAATATATTTAATGGTTTCCAAATATGGTCTGAAAATAAAGATATTCCTCAAGATATTAATTACTATTTACGAGAGATTTTCACTTGGGATTTATCGGAGTTAGGCAATGCAACACGTACTAAAATTGGTAATATTGTGAAAGGAAAGTATTTTGATGTGAACATTTCTTATGGTAGTACAGATACTCTTCATGCTATATGTTCCTTAGAACCAGAATCAAAATTAAAATATTTTCCATATATAGCAACTGAGAGAACTAAAAAAATAATTGAACTTGGATATAAAATGCTATATTTAGGAGGACTTTTTGGAAGTTTTAAAAATGATCCTTATGCAGAAGAACTAGCAAAGGCCATTAAAGAAGATAAAGAAGAACAAGAAAAGAATACTAATGATGCAAAACAACTATTATTGAGAAAAATTAATGAAACTAAAAAAATTATATAAACACTAAAGGAGTCGATTTCGACTCCTTTTAAGATTGTATTATTCTTTAATTATTCTCTTACTACAGTAATATGTAATTAGTAAATATCCTCCATAGATTACTACAAGTAGTAATGCTGTTAGAACTATTGCCAGTAATAAACTTTCATTACCAAATGTTTCTAAGATATAATTACAGAACATAATACCAAAGATTGAATGGATGATAGCAATTACAAGTGGTGCTAAGAAGAATATGGCTATTTGTCTAAATAAAGCTTTATTAATAAGTTTTTCATCGGCCCCTATTTTTCTTAACATCTTAAATCTTTCTTTATTTTCTGTCGCTTCACTTAACTCTTTTAAAGCAAGTACCGCTGCACTACTTATTAAAAATATTACACCAAGATATAGACCAATAAATGTTACTAAGGCACCAAGACCTACACTACCTTCATATATAGAAAGTCTTGTACCAGCACTTATTGTTGAACCAATATTTAATAAGGCATCACTTTTACTTAATAATAAATCTTCTATTGTCTGTTTTTCCTCTTCTGTATCAGCTTTATAATTAGCATACATATACTCTTCTTCTACAGTTAAATTACTAACAGCATCATCTGGTACAATAAAGACACCAGCATTAATATGACTATTAGATATCACTAAAAAACC
>CALVUV010000022.1 GCA_944363685.1 uncultured Bacilli bacterium | reverse complement strand
ATGCTTAAAAAAGTGAATCTGTGGATAACACATTTTCACTTTTTCTTTGTCAAGTTTTATTTTTACCTAAACTCAAAGTCTTTACGCTCTTCTTTTCGTCTTTATTTTTTTGAAACTCAGTTAAATTGGTAGCAATAACGCCACAAATAGCATCTATTTCTTCATCAATTCTATCTACAATACATTTAACATCAATAGGGTCATTTGGATTAAAATTAGCCATCGCTACATTATACTTATCTGAAAGTTCAGTATAAATTGGTTCTCCTTCTTTATAAATTATTTCTAAATAACGACTAAAATATCCACATAACCTAATTAAATCATCACTTTCATATCTATACTTTGATATAGGATAACCTTGTCTATATTTTTTTAATATCAAAGAATTATCTCTTGAATTTCTATAAGTTATAAAGTGTGAACCACAATATCTTTCACCAAAATTAATACTAGTTTCTTTAATTTTAATATCTTTATTATTAAATATATCATTTTTTGGACTACTATCAACTAAAAACTGTTGCCAAGCCTTAGCTTCTTCTTTCGTTGTAAGATTTACTAATTAATTCTTATAAGCGAAAAGCCTATTCTATCAAGTTCTTTTAGCATATCAGCTAATTCAATTTCATCTGCTACATCTCTAGATGATACTGGCACACCTATATTTTCATCTATTGTTTTTAAAAACTTTTCATAAGCATTTATTCTCATACCAAAATCTCCCTACTTATTAAGACTCTTAACTTCTTTTCTATTCTTAGCTTTCTTTAAAAAACAATCAAATATCTTCTTAGAATTTATATCAGTTTCTATATTAGCTTCTGGGTGCCACATTACTCCTAAACAAAAATCATAATTTTTTAATTCTACTGCTTCTATTACTCCATCAGGACTTTTAGCAGTTACTCTACATTCTTTAGTGTAATCAACACATCTTAAATGATGTGAGTTAACCATTATCTCTTCTTTATTTATTATTTTGTAAAGAAGACTATTTTTATCTATATTAACAGGATGTGCTAAAACAGAATGATCTTTATAGTGTAGTTCTTTATCAGGAACTTCTAATAGTTTAAAATTATCTATTTTGTAGTTAGCAATTAACTGCATTCCTAAACATACACCAAGGATAGGAATATTTCTTTTTAGACAGTGATGTAAAACATAGTAATCATATTTAGTTATTTTATCTCCTCCAGGAATAAATAGACCATCTAATTGTTCTATTTGATATAAAATCATTTCTTGTTCTATAGGAGTTAAATCAGGCATTTCCCTACTTTTAGTAGTAAAATAATCTATATCTTGAGGAGGTGTTAATAGAAGAGGTACACCTCCTGCTTTAATAATCGCTCTTCTTGTACTTTCCATACAGTATTCTATAGGTCTATTATTTTCATCTAAACCACTTCTAGTTAATATACCAATAATTGGTCCCATTAGAATTTAATCCTTTCATTAATATATGGAATAACTTCATCAAGTTTTAATGTTACTTGTTCCATTGTATCTCTATCTCTAATTGTAACAGTTCCATTATCTATTGTATTATCATCAACAGTTAAACTGAAAGGTGTTCCAATAGCATCACTTCTTCTATATCTTTTACCAATAGAACCTGTTTCATCATAACTTACGGAAAATTCTTTAGATAACATTTTGTAAATATCTAGAGCCTTATCGCTATGTCTTTTCTTAACTAAAGGTAATATTGCTACTTTATATGGAGCAAGGAAAGGATGAACTTTAAATATTTCTCTTTCTGTTCCATCTTCTAAAGTTTCCTTTTGATAAGCATCGCATAATATACTTAAAAATAATCTATCTACACCAACACTTGGTTCAATAACATATGGAATATATTTTTCATTAGTTATAGGATCTAAATATTCTTGGCTTACATTAGATACCTTCTCATGAGAAGATAAATCATAATCAGTACGACTAGCTACTCCCCATAGTTCGCTAAAACCAAATGGATACTTATATTCTATATCAGTAGTAGCATTACTATAGTGACTTAATTCTTCTTTTTTATGATCTCTAAGTCTTAAATTATCTTTATTAATACCTAAACTAAGTAAGAAGTTATAACAAAAGTCTTTATAATATTTATGCCATTCTAATTCTGTTCCTGGTTTACAGAAAAACTCTAATTCCATTTGTTCAAATTCTCTTGTTCTAAATATAAAGTTACCTGGTGTTATTTCATTTCTAAAACTTTTACCAATTTGACCAATTCCAAAAGGAACTTTAAGTCTCATACTTCTTTCTACATTTAAAAAGTCAACAAATATACCTTGAGCAGTTTCAGGTCTTAAATAAATTGTACTTTTATTATCTTCAGTAACTCCTTGGAATGTTTTAAACATTAAGTTAAATTCTCTAATATCTGTATAATCTAAAGCTCCACAGTTTGGACAAGTAACATTGTGTTCTTTAATATAATTCATTAACTCTTCATGATTCATACCACCAGCATCTTCTACTCCAGTAGCTTCTACTAGTTTGTCTGCTCTATGTCTTGTCTTACATTTCTTACAATCTATTAAAGGATCAGAGAATGTTGCTAAATGTCCACTAGCTTCCCATGTTTTAGGATTCATTAGAATAGCAGAATCTAATCCTACATTATTGATATCTTCTTGGATAAATTTTTTTAACCAAGCATTTTTTATATTATTTTTTAAAAGTACACCTACTGGACCGTAATCCCATGTATTAGCAAGTCCTCCATAAATTTCACTTCCTTGGAATATGATTCCATATTGTTTACAGTAATTAACTAACTCTTCCATTGTAATTTTTTCCATTATTTTACCTTTCCTTTCTCTTCACTATATATATTTTCAGCTTTTTGTAAGCTTTCGGCTAATTTATCAATATCATATACTAAATCAAAATATTCTAAGAATCCTCTTGTTGTAAGATTTTTTCTACTTCTAAGATCAAAATCTTTTTTTATAGGATCAAAACTATGATCTCCATTATAAACAATTAATGGTTTTTCATCGCGATTTTTTAATTTAGTATAAAAGAATGTATAGAAAGCTGCTAGAGTTTCTGTACCTCCACTTAAAAAAAGAATGGCATCACTATTTTGATATATTTGCTCTAATTGTTCAAATATAGTAGTAACAGGTATTTTCATATCAGCATTTCTAGCTCTTTGAAGTTCAATTTCATTTCCTACTACTAATATTTCACGTTCATTATATTTTGCTATTTCTTTGACAGAGGCCATAGATCCAGTTTCTTCTGCTCCCATTACTATTGTATAAGGACGTCTTGTTACAAGTTCTGCAATAGCATTATTATTTTCAATTGTTTTTACATCACCAGGATCACTAGCACAAATAATTCCTAATTTCATATAATTATCACCTCATTTGTTATATTATATAAGTTAAAGACTCAAAAGTCTAGGTAAAAATATTGATATACCTATAATAACAGAGAAAATTGCTGCAACTAATACGGCTCCTGCTGCTGCATCTTTAGCAATTTTTGCTTTTTGTTTTTTCTCTTCAGTTACAAGGTCAACAACATTTTCTAAAGCCGTATTCATTAATTCTAAAGAAAGAACTAATGCAAATAAAACAAAACATACTCCCCATTCTACAAAGGTAATTTTAAAGACTATTCCTGCTATTATTACTAATGTCATCACAAGAAAATGAATAACCATGTTTCTTTCATGTTTTAAAGTATAAAGGATACCATTAAAACCATATGATAATGTTTTTAATAATGGCTTTTCTTTTTCTTTAGGTTTAAAAGTCTTCTCAAAAAAGTAAATTAATACTAAAAGAATTACAAGTCCTAAAATAACTCCTCCAGCTACATCGGTAACATAATGAACATTGAGTACTAATCTACTTAAACAAATTAAAACTATCAGTGTGGTTAACATGGTCGTTCCAATTACTTTATATTCTTCTTTACATTTACTTCTTTTAAGTAAATATATTAAGAAACCATAATATGTAGTAGCAATTAAACTGTGGCCACTAGGGAAACTATAACTTGATAGAAGTTCGCTTCCAATTAGAGGTCTTTCTCTTAAAAATATATTCTTACTTACTATAATAATACCAGCACTAATTATAGTGTTAATTATAACAAATAATCTTTCATGATTAGTATTAAGTAAAAATATAAGGGCAAGTGTAATAATAATTATCGCTTCACTAGATGCTAATGATGTAACTACATTGAAAAAAGCTGTTACGAACTCTATCTCGTTAGTAGATAATAGGTTATAAACATTATAATCTATTACTCCTGTTAAATCTAACAAGACACATATAGTTAAAATAACAAGTAAACTTAATAAAATTATTAATCTTTTTTTCATAAAACCACTACCTATCTTATTCTAATTCTATCATATTCTTTAACATTTTTTTACTATTTAAGTAGATTCCTGTATATCTATCATAATAATCTTCTAAAAATTTATTTATTTCCATATTTACTTTAGCATTAACATCAATTTTAGTAATTTTCTTTAAATCAACATAATAATACATCTGTAAAAGTTTAATTGCTTTATCACTATAGTAGCCTTCATTCTGATAGCAGTCTTTACAAATAAAACCTCCTGCAGTAGGACTTAAACTAACTATATTAGTAGTTTTTCCACATACTGCACAGCCTGTTACTATTGGACTAACTCCTAAAAAATCTAAATATTTAAGTTCTAAAATATTTGTAATAACTGCTGGACTTAAACCACTTTCAATTTTATCTAAGGCACTACATAATAAAGGTAGTATAGTTTCATCTTTAGATTGTTTTACTACTTGTCTTGTAAGGTCTAAAAGGTATGATGCATATACAACTTTTTTTAAATTCATAATAGTTTTAGGATAATCACTAATTACATCAATACTAATTAATGTGGATAAACCATTCTCTTTATAATAGAAATGAAATGTTCCATATACTAGTTTTCTAGAACTACCTCTAAGTTTACTTTTTAAATTACGGCATCCTTTAGAAATAATACCTATAAGACCATATTCACTAGTCAAGACATTTAAAATTTTACTAGAATCACTATAATTAGTTTCATTAAGAACTAGTCCCTTCACGTCCACTATCTTCATTGTCTTCACTTTCCTTTATAGACTTTGCTAAAAGAAAATATCTAATATCTCCAGTTTTCTTAAATAAATTCCATATTATTTCATAATTATTCATATTATCACCTATTAATATAATGATTAATAAGTAATTTTTTTATTCATCTTTACTATCAAGACCTAGTTCTATTAAATATTTCTCTTTATCACGCCAATTTTCTATTACTTTAACATGAGTTTCTAAAAATACTTTCTTACCTAAAAAATCTTCCATATCATTACGAGCAAGGATACCAATACGTTTTAACATATTACCATTCTTACCAATAATAATTTTCTTTAAACTCTCTTTATCAACTACTATTAAGACTTGTATATGTACTAAATCATCATATTCTTCGAAGTTTTCCACATAACAAGTAACACTATGAGGAATTTCTTGTTTTGTTAACATCATAACCTTTTCGCGGACAAATTCACCCATAATAAATTTAGTAGAAACATTAGTAAGTTCATCGTTATCAAATATTGCTTCATCAAGTGGCAGATATTTTTTTAATGTCTTAATTAAATCGTCTATTGCTTTTTTCTTTAAGGCAGATATAGGGATAATCTCAGCAAAGTCATATAAACTTTTCGCTTCATCTATTACTTTAAGTAATTTCTCACTACCTACTTTATCTATTTTATTTAGAATTAAGAAGACTTTAGCATCTTTATTTTCTTTAATTTTATTTAAAACAAATTTATCTCCCTTACCTATTCCACTACTTGCATCTATTAATAAAAGAATAATATCAGCATTATCTATATTTTGATAAGCTTTTTTATTTAAAACATTACCTAGTTTATTCATAGGTTTATGAATACCTGGGGTATCTATAAAAACAATCTGAGCCTCATCATCTTGGTAAATTCCTTGTATAATATTTCTCGTAGTACCTGCTTTATCTGTAGTAATTGCAAGTTTCATATTAAGTATTGCATTTAATAATGTACTCTTACCTACATTAGGTCTTCCCATTATTGATACAACTCCACATTTCATAAAATTACCTCCTTACTTTTACACAATTATTTATTGTATTTTTGTACCTATTCAAATTTACTTTATATCTAATCTTAAGGGTATACCTATTAAAATTTATATATTTAACAATTCACTAATATCATCAATTTTATAATCAAAGCTTTCTACATCACCAAAACCATATGAAGCATATACAAAAGGAATACCTGCTATTTTTGCACCTTCCATATCCCCTTTAGTATCACCAACATATATAGCATTTTTCAAGTTATTACGGGAAATAACAAGCTTAATATTTTCTCCTTTATTAAGAAGAGTGTTACCATAACTTTCATAATCATCAAAATAATCTTTAAGTCCACTTGTATTAAAAAAAGATTCAATATATCCATCTACACAATTACTAACTATATATAGTTTATATTTTTTACTTAAATTTATAATAGTTTCTCTTGTATTAGGATATAATGTTCCTCCTTCTTTTAACAAGTTTTCTACATTCTTATTAAAAGACTCATTGGCATACTCTTCTCCTTTTGCTCTTGGAAGATAGCCATAATAAATACTAACAATTTCTTCAGATGTTTTTCCCATCGCTCTTTCAATCTGTTCTCTTGTAACATTCCTAGTGATATCTTTATGTTCTTTTTTTACAAGACTTGTCGCTTTAAGACAACTATCAACAGTATTCCACAAAGTACCATCTAAATCAAATATTATTGCATCTATTTTTTTATTTTCCATGCTATCACTCTTTTCAATATTTTTATCTTTCTTCTAGTAAGGAATATTATGGGTGCCTCTAAAGTGAATTGTCCTATCCAAGATTATATACTCTTATCTATATTTTTTACTCTTCATTATTATAATATATCATTGCCTAAAAAGTTTTTTCGATTTTTTTGATAAAAATTTAATATTCTCAGATTTTCAATAATTAAAGTAATTCCATAATCTTAGGTATAAAAATCATCAATGCTATAACAGCACTAGTAACACTAAGTACAAACTCTGCTGCTGAAGCGGTGTCTTTAGCAATTTTAGCAAGGGGATGAAAATCTTTAGTAACAAGATCAACTGTACTTTCTATTGCTGTATTAAGTAGTTCAATTACCAAAGTTAAACCAATAATTGCAATTATAATTAACCACTGTATCATTGATATTTTTAAGAAAAAACTAAATAATAGCAAAATAATAGTACATACTAAATGAATATACATACTCTGTTCATTTTTATATGCTACTTTTAAACCATTCCAAGAATTTTTAACACTTGAAATTATTCTTTTAAAGCCAAATTGTTTATTACTTCTATCTATTGATGCCATATTCCATCAAAACCTCCTCTTGTTTTTTAAACATAATTTTTGCATCTTCTTCATCCTCATGATTATACCCTAATAAATGATAAATACCGTGAACAGCTAAAAAGCATAATTCTCTTTTTAATGAATGACCATATTCTTTCGCTTGTTCCTCTGCTTTATCTATACTAATGTAGATATCTCCTAATAATCTAATATCATCAGGTATTATGATAGTTTTATCATCTTCTAGGGCAAAACTAATAACATCAGTTTCTCTATCAATTTCTCTATATTCTTTATTTAATTTATGAATATAAGAATTATCTACAATTATTATACTACAACGAGCATTTTCTACTCCTTCTTTTTCTAATGCTTTATTAACTATCTTTTCTATTATTTCTTTATAAGGAAACTCCTCATCTGCCTCATTATAGATAGTAACCTCATTCACAGTCTAATCACGTTCCTTTCTAATGGTTAGATTATAACACAAAAAAAGAGGGTTTTAAAGTAGTGTTATTAATCCTACTAAAAGAATAATAGACACTAGATTTAAAAACCACTCAGCTTG
This sequence comes from uncultured Bacilli bacterium, assembly GCA_944363685.1. GTDB lineage: Bacteria > Bacillota_I > Bacilli_A > RF39 > UBA660 > Onthousia. The sequence goes on along the minus strand of CALVUV010000022.1, from coordinate 6,116 downwards.
AAACACTTTAGGACACATATCTCCTATTTTTAAAATAAGAATATATAAATAATGTCCTAGTATTCCTCCTAAAATATTTAATATAATATCATCTATATCAAACACTCTACCTATCATTAATTGAGTTGATTCAATGGTTACTGATGTAACTATAGTTAATATAAAGATAGGAAGTAATCTCTTTTCTTTTAAAAAGTAACTTGTAAAAAAGCCATAAGGTAGAAACATAATTATATTGCCCAAAACATTTTTTAAAAATAATCTGCTGCCAAAATCATATCTAAACATTTCTCTAAATGGTATTAAATTATTACTAGAAATATTATTATTATCTTGAAAAGTTACTACTTGGAATAAACATAATATGTAAATAATGAAAGATAAAGAGATAAGTTCTTTATATAAACAAAATTCTTTTTTATTTTTTATAATGTCTGCAACTCTTAAAGTAATTGCAACTACAACTGATATAACGACCATAGGTAAACTGAAAGAAAAGACATTACCTATGGTTTCTCCAATACTTGAAAACATTATCTCACTCACTTTCTAATTCATTCTTTTTATTTTCTTCTTCTATATTAAAATCTTTTAAAGAACTATAACTTGTGATATCTTCTTCTATTTTATAGAAGATGTCTATATCCATTTTATCAGTATTCTTTTCTTTTTTCAAAACTTTTTGTTCAATTACTTTCATATCTGAACCTAATCTTTTTTTTAATTTATCTAATGCTAAAGAATAAACACTATCTAAATCATCTTCAAAATTTATATTTATTAATTCAACTTCATTTTTTTTAGTAAAACTAAGACTAATGGGTAATAAATTATATTTCCAGATGATATTTTTTTTACTTTTATAATTTTTATATGAATCTAATGAGGTTAATTCTATATCATTATTTAAAAAGTTTATTTCTAAGACATTTTTATTATTTCCAGTTCTTTTCTCTTCATTATAAGTAAGAGGTAAATTTAAGGAAACTTTATACCAAACCTCTGCATATACTTTTCCTTTTGCACTAACTTTACTAACAATATTATCATTGTTCTTTATCAATCCACTAATTAAGATGTCACCTTTATTAACATAATTATTCTTTTTAGTAACTACTTCTCCTGTCTCTGCAACTATCCTTGTAATCATTCCATTTTTTGATGCTACAATATTACGAGGTTCTGTTTCTTTTACTTCTTTATTTTTTACTCTTTTTATTACATTAACTTCATAATTAACTCCTTTTTCTTCTATTTCTAGCCACTCTAATAATTCTTTTTCTTTATCTAATATTTTACTTTCTATCTTTTCCTTCTCTTTATAACTAACTTTAAATTTATATTTAGAAATACCAAATTCTTTTAAATCTGTTAAAATTATTTCTCTTAACTCCTCATCATCTAAAACTACTTTAACATCAAAAATTATATTAGTTAAAAATGTTAAAAAAATAAATCCTAAAAGTATAGAAACAATAAAAAGCTTTCTAATTTTAATAAAATGAGTGAAATAAATTAGCCCTTTTCTTTTTAATATTTCTATTTCATATGTTGTCTTAATTTTTTTTAATTTTTCATAATCTTCTTCTAGAACTTCTATAATTATATAGTCTTTACTACTTTTTATTTTTCTAAAACAAATATTAAACCTAACTAAAAGCATTATAAAAGTATCTATTCTTTTACCAGTAATTTTTAATATATATCTATTCATCTTTAATCTCTAAACTTTCTAAATTGCCAATTATTAATATTTCATTATCTGCAAGTTTATTTAAAGAAAAATTATTACCTATTAGTGATACTTTCTTGTCATTAGTTTTAATAATTATTTTAGAACTACCTAGAGATATTATTCTCTTGTAATTGCATATATGAATTTTATTATCATAAATATCAATATGAAATGAAGAAGGATCAAGAAAATTATATAAATTTCTAACTAACATAGACTTCACCTAATAAAGTTTATGTTAATTATAAAGAAAAAAGAAACTAAATTGTTTAGTCTCTTTCTCTTCTTCTCTTACGTTCATTTTTACGAGCATTTTTAATGGCTTCTTTTTTAGCCTTTCTTCTTCTAACTCCTGGTTTATCATATGCGTCGTGTTTTTTAGCTTCAGAAGGGACACCACTTTTTGCAAGTTTTTGTTTATATCTTTTAATTGCATAATCTAAATTTCCGTTTTTTACTTGAACTTGTGCCATAACTACTATCCCTCCCTTCGCTTTTTTCTACAACTGATTATAACACCTTAACGCTTGATATACAACATTTTTTTACATCTTTTTACGTTTTTAAAGCAAATAAACCAAAGTTTTTCCAAAAAACATTCCTAAATTGTAAACAAAAATTATAAAAATTGTTTCTAAGATAATTAAAAATGTTTTTTTCAAAATGGCTTTTAATCTAATGGACAAGCATTACCACTTCCTATTCTTCTTATTGAGGAACCTAATTTTCTGCCTGCTGATATTAAAATATCAATTAAATCACCAATGTAATTAATCATTGAACTAGTTAAGCTACTACTACCACCTTTTATTTCCTTTAACTCTTTGTTATTTAATCTTTTCATTTTTCACCTCCACATGGTTCTGGATTAGTAATGCCACTAATTACACCTACTAAGAATGCTACTAAAGCAGATACACCTATTACCAACCCTAATGATGCTTCTTTACCTTTTATCTTTTTTAATTCATTATCATTTAGTCTTTTCATTATCCCTCCAACAATCAATAATCAAACTAAATAAAGTTTTTTTAACATCTTGAATTGTTATGGTCTCTATGTTATTTTTACTTTCAATTTTTTTATTAAACTCTAAAGTAAAAATGATATTTTTATCTACAGTATCATAATTTATAATTTCATAAGTATATTTTTCATTATTAAAATATAAATAATTATTATCGAAAAATAAATTCTTTTGAGTAGTTGGAACAATTACTTGATATGTATAATTATTATCTTTAATAATAGAGTAAGATTTATAAGTCCAAATTTTAAATTTTAGAAGATAGTATAAAAACATAATAACTAATACTAGTATAAAGAAAGTAAAAAAGTTAAGTAAATTATTTCTATTAAAATTTCTCATAGCATTTTCCTTTATCTAAATAAAAGACTCTATTAAATAAATTTTTATTTGTAAGGCGATGCGAAATGTAAATAATAATTTTATCTTTATAATAGTTTAAGATGTTTTCTAAAATTTCTTTTTCTAGCGAAGTATCTACATTACTAAGACATTCATCTAAAATAAATACTTCACTAGGTTTGAATAAACCCTGTGCTAAACTAATTCTACTTTTTTCTCCTTTGCTTAGATTTTCTCCATTATCATAAATAATTGTATCCATATTATATTCTTTATCATTTAAGAGGTGTTTAACACCTGTCATTTTTAATAATTGATTTAAGTTAATAAAAGGTTTCCTCCCAAGATAAATATTATCTTTTAAATTACCATTACTTAACATTTCATCATTAGGTATATAAGTAATTATATTTCTTAGATCTGCTAAATTATAATGAGTTATATCAATACCACCTATCTTTATATGATTGTATTCAACTGGTAAGTATCTTCCTAATAGTTTTACTAAAGTACTTTTACCACTACCTGAATTACCATAAATAAATATTTTATCTTTAGGATTTATTTTAATATTAATATTGTCTAGTATAAGATTATCTGTTTTACTAGTAGCTTTATCAATATTATTGCCATCAACATATTTAAAAGATAGATTTTTAATTATGATAGATAAGTTATGTAATGGATAATTATAATTTGAAGGTAACAAGACTTCTTTCTGTAATGAGAATATATCTTCTAATCTTTCTTTTATTTTAAGACATTCTTGATATTTAAAAATTACTAAAATAAGCGCTTCAGCATTTTTTAAAGTCATGAAGATGAAGCTTTCTATTAAAATAAAAGTAGTAAGAGTAATATTGTTAGTAGTAATTAATAAAATACCACTAATACCTAAAATTAAAAGATAGGATACTCCTTCTAAAGAATTAAGTATGGTAGTTATAAATTGTTTGTATCTATTGATTCTATAACTAGCCTCTATATTATTTCCCATTACTTTTGAAAATTTTTTTGCCATTATCTTTTCTAAGTTTAAACCTTTTATTTTTTCATTATTAGTAATTATTTGTTGAATTTTATTATCATAATTATTTTTTGTCTGGTAATATATTTCTAAATTTGAAATACTTACTTTTCTTTGTAACCAAATAAATGCGAATAACAAGAGATTACTTATGAGTAATACTATTGACATAAGTGAACTTAAATTTAGAAAATAAATATAGATGAAACTTAATATGAATACACTGTTTGTAACTGTTAAAATTGATGAAATAAAGTATTCTGTAAAAATATCAATATCATTAAATAGAGATATAACAACGCCCCTTTCTTTAGTTTGATAATATATATTTGGAAGTGTTAATAAGTGATTAATTAGTGCAAGCTTAAGTTTATAACTGAATTTTGCAATAAGTTTATTAATATGTATATTAATTATAAATGCAAGTATATTTTTTAATATTAGAAGTATTAAAAATGTTGAAAGTAATATTAATAGGTTATTGATTGATTCTATAATGATAGCATTATTTAAAATTACTTTTAATGAAAATATGTTTAAAAGTTCTAAACAAAGAGAAAAACAAATTAGAAATATAATAACTATTATGGTTTTCTTTCTTTTTATTATAAGATTAGTTAATGTTTTTTTTATAATATCTATATTATTAAGTTTTTTTATATTAATAGTCTTTTCAATAAAAAGATAGTTATTTGTAGTGATTTCATTAAATTCTTCTAAAGTAATTTTTTTTATTCCAACACTAGGATCTTTAATAATTATTTTTTTAGGGGTTATTTTTGTAATTATTACATAATGGAATACATTATCTTTAAGTTTTAAATGAGCAATAAACGGGGTATTTTTATTATTTATAGTACTAATAGTACCATTAACTCCATAACTATTAAAACCTAAATTTTTGGCTGCTATCATAAGTCCGTACATTGTGCTTCCTTCTTTAGTTGTTAAACTAATCTTTTCTAAATAGCTTCTTGTAACATTACATTTATAATACCTTAATATTGATAGTAAAGAGCTTATTCCACAGTCATAAGTACTTTCTTGATATTTTAATTTTAACCTTTTTATTATTAACACCTCCTACTATAATAATTAACAATAACTTTTTTTTTGCTCTAAAAATTATTTTATTTATCAGTTATCTTGACAAATCTCTTTATATTTCAATGACTGTAATAAAATAAAGTTAAGGTGGTAAAGATGCAGTTTGGGAAAATTAGAGATTTAAGAGAAGATCATGATTTAAAACAATACGAAGTTGCTAAATTTCTAGGTGTTAAAAGAACCACTTATGCAATGTGGGAATTAGGAGATGTCAACTTTCCAATTGAAAAAGTAGTTAAACTAGCCAGGTTTTTCCATACCAATGTAGAGTATATGTTAGAATTAACACCTGATAAAAGAGAGGTTATATATGACAAGGATATAACACAAAAATTTATTGGAGAGCAACTAAAAAGATATCGCCTAAGACTTAGAAAAACGCAAAAGGAATTTGCAGATGTTTTAAATATTAGACAATCTAGTTATTCATATTATGAAGATGGTAAGACAAGAATACCTACAAATAAATTAGTTATTCTTGCAAAAACATACCATATTCCACTTAATTTAGTATGTGGTGGTAAGAGAAAAGAAAATATAACTGTAAAAATGTAAAAAAAGCATTGACATTTATAAAATCTTTTCATATAATTATAACTGTCAATATTAATTGACAGACAAATTTGCGGATGTAGTTTAATGGTAGAACCTCAGCCTTCCAAGCTGACTACGGGAGTTCGATTCTCCTCATCCGCTCCAGTGACGTTTCTGTTCGAACTTTTCGAACATTTACGATAGATATCATCTCATATTGAGATGATTTTTTGTTTGTCGAACTCCACGTGTTTGCTTGGAAGTTCTATTAAAAAGTCATCCTTAAAAGAAAGGATGGTGTTTGTAGTGATTAAGATTATTACACAAGAATTAGAAATAGAAAG
>CALVUV010000021.1 GCA_944363685.1 uncultured Bacilli bacterium | reverse complement strand
CCATATATTGATGGTTTTAAATTTAAACTTTATTTAACTAAAGATAAAGAAATTATTACTTTAAGTGATGATATAGTGGAATTATATACTAAAGGGCTTAATGAAATAGATGATTATACTTTAAAAGAGTTTTTACTTTTTAATGTAGGTAGTAATGTTCAAAAACAACAAATAGTTACATTGAAACAAATTCTTTATGTATTTCAAAATACTAATAAATATTTAATATTAGAACTTGCAGATCAAAAAGAAAATAATGCTTTATTTACTGATTTAGTTTTAAATATGATAAGAGGTTATTCTAATAGCATTAATATTTATTTAGAAAGTGAAAATGTAGAAATAGTTGAATATTTAAAATCTACTGATAATTCTTATCCTATTGGTATTAGAGTAACTGAAAACAGTAAAGACAACTGGTATGTTGATGTTGATTTTTATGATATTAATACTACTCTTTTAGATGATTTTAATATAAGAGATAAAGTAGTGGAAAATAAACTTATTATGATAGATCAAGTTAACAGAATGGAAGTATTTGATTTAATTTATGCTGAATATCAAGATATCTTTAATTATATTTATATTATAACTAGCCAAATTGCTAATATTAATAGCAATGAGCAAATACAAAACAGAAGCTAAAGGTTTACTTCTGTTTTTATTAGTAATTTTTCCTATTTAGTTTGTGTTTAAATCAAATACTATCTAGTTTTTATTCTTCAAATGTCTCATATTTTTTATTTTCTACTTAAAGCAGAAACTTCAAAAAAAATTAGTAAACTTTTTTTCAAAAAAGTGTTGACAAAATGACTACAAATGATTATTATAAAAAGCACCAATTCGGAATTAGGCGAATTGGTCGCTAGTATCACACTAGCCAACCCCTTTTTATTCTTTTTTAAGAGACTGCCCTTCAGGGGGTGCAGTCTCTATTTTTATTTTTTCCTATGACAATAGTCAAGACAAAAATTAATCTCCTTCATATTTTAATAGTGAAAGGAGAAAAAGTATGAATCAAGAAGATTATGATAAAATTCGTGACAAATGTAAAGATTGCAAAGATAACTGTCTTTGTGAAGTTGTTAGATGTTTAATTAATGATTGTACTGGTCCTACAGGACCTACTGGTAGAACAGGAGATAGAGGTCCTACTGGACCTCAAGGTTATCCGGGGCCAACAGGACCTACAGGTGCAACCGGTATGCAAGGTCCAACAGGTCCAACAGGAGCTACTGGTGCCACTGGAATGCAAGGCCCTACTGGTCCAACAGGAGCAACCGGAGCAACAGGTGCTACCGGAATGCAAGGTCCTACTGGTCCAACAGGGGCTACTGGGGCTACAGGTGCTACCGGAATGCAAGGTCCTACTGGTCCAACAGGAGCTACTGGGGCAACTGGGGCAACAGGTCCATCTGGAGGCTCATTCAATGCTGCTGCTATGGTCCATGATGAAACTAATACTGTAGTACCAATCAATGAGGCAATTAAACCTAGCATAACTAACTTATCAAATGGTATTACTTATGACCCTACAACTGGTGAATTTACTGTACCACAAACTGGACAATATCTAATTAATTGGTGGTTCAATGCTAGAAGTAAAAATACTAATACAGAATGTGAACCAGTAGCTTTAGGTATTGAACTACATCAAACATATCCAGGATTTAACCTTATCGCTCATTCTTCTACTCACAATAGACTATCTTGTTGTGATACAGGAACAATTAGTGGTAATGCCCTATTCGCTGCAAATGCTAACGATAAATTTAGATTTGTTAATACTTCTAACACAGACTTCCAATTAGTACCAAATGATCGTTACTCTGCATCATTCTCAATTACAAGAATTAACTAGTCAAAAGAAAAGATCACATCATCAATATGATGTGGTCTTTTTATTTTGCATTTCCAAATCTTCTATCACGTTTTCTATAATTATCTAATGATTCTTCCAAACATTTACTATCAAAATCTGGAAAATAAGTATCTGGAAAATCATATTCAGTATAACTTGATTGATATATCATAAAATTACTAATTCTTTTTTCTCCACTAGTTCTAATAACAAAATCAAGTGGTGGTAAATCTTGATAAAGATTTTTATTTACAACTTCTTTAGTAATATCTTCTATTTTTAAAGAACCTTCTAATACCTGTTTAGCAATTTTCTTAGTCATATCAACTATCTCATAATCCCCGCCATAATTAAGACAAATATTTAAAATCCCCTTAGTATTATCTTTAGTATCTTCTGTTGTTTTATCCATACTACCTAAAACAGCTTTAGGAAGGTTTTCTCTTCTTCCTGAAAACACTACTTTAACATTATTTTTCTTTATAGATTCTAATTTAGTATTAAATAATGTTACAAACAGTTTCATTAAATAAGAAACTTCTTCTTTATCTCGTTTAAAATTCTCAGTAGAAAAGGCATATAAAGAAACAACTTTAATAGAAGTGTTTTTATAAATATAATCAAGAAGATTAACAAGATTATCTGCACCAGCTTTATGTCCTACACTTCTATTAAGTCCCTTTTCTTTTGCCCATCTACCATTTCCATCCATAATAATCCCTAAATGATTAGGATATACTACATCACTCATAACTACTCCTTATTTTTATTAGTTAAACTTTCATAGTACTCATAACTTTCTTTAGCATTATCTTCATTTTCTAAAAGCAAATCATCTGCTTCTTCACTATTTATAATTTTTAATGATTTATATCTATCTTCTCCTGTTAAGTACTCTTGATATTTATTAAAGTCACTCTTTCCATCCATTTTAAACTCTTTAGTATCTGGATTATAATGGAATATTGGGAAATATCCACTACTTGTCGCTTTCTTCTCTTCATCAATAGAATTACTCATTCCTTTTAAAATCCCCCAAGCAATACAAGGAGAGTATGCCACTATTATACTTGGTCCATTATATCTTTCTGCTTCTAGCATTACTTTAACTGTAGCGGCAGGGTTAGCACCAAGTGATATTGCACCCACATAGACATCAGGATTAGTTAAAGCTATCTTTAAAAGATCTTTCTTAGCAGTCTTTTTACCTGATGAAGCAAATTTTGCAACAGCACCAAATCTACTTGATTTACTAGCTTGACCACCAGTATTAGAATAAACTTCTGTATCAAGAACTAAGATATTAACATTTTCTCCACTGTTTAGAACATGGTCTATTCCGTTATAGCCAATGTCATAAGCCCATCCATCTCCTCCTACAGCCCATAAAGAAATAGGCATAATATATTTCTTTAGAGATTTTAAAGGCTTAATCTTAGTATGAGGAATAACAGAAAGTAAAGCTTTAGCAGTATCTACATTAATATCATTAACATAGTCTAAATAGATATCTTTCTCTTCTTCCTCTACTTTAGAAATATTTTCATTTATTATATTTTTTAACTGTTGTTTCTTTACTTCATCAGCAATTTTCATACCAAAACCAAATTCAGCATTATCTTCAAATAAAGAGTTTGCCCATGGAACACTATATGGAGTAGATGGACTAGATGCGCCATATATTGATGAACATCCTGTAGCATTAGCAATTACAAGCCTATCTCCAAATAATTGAGTTAGAAGTTTTAAGTATGGAGTCTCACCACATCCAGCACAAGCTCCACTAAATTCAAATCTAGGTTTCTTAAACTGACTACCCTTAACAGTACTAACAGAGATAACATCTTTCTCAGTTACTTCATTAAATAAGTATTCAGACTCTTTTAAAGTAATATCATTAACAATACTTTCTTTACTTACCATTTCTAAGGCTTTAGCACCCTTCTTACCAGGACAAATATTAGCACATAAACCACAACCAGTACAATCTTTATAACTAACAGCAATAGTAAATTTTAAATTATCACCTAGATGACTATCAAGTAGTTTATCATTTAAACTATTAGGAGCCTTATCCGTCTCTTCTTTATCTAGTAACATTGGTCTTATAACAGCATGAGGACAAACTAGAGAACACAAGTTACAACTAATACAGTTTTCACTGATTATTTTAGGAACTACTTCACTAATATCACGTTTTTCAAGACGAGATAAACCTCCATCAACAGTACCATCAGGTCTATCTAAGAAAGCACTAACAGGAAGACTATTCCCTTCACGTTTATCAATAATATCAAATAAGCTAGAACTAACTTCACTCACCTTTACATAATCATCACTATTTTCATCTATCTTAAGTAAATGAGTTGTATTAATAGCATTATCAACAGCATTTTTATTTTTCTCTGCTATATTATTTCCTTTAAGTTTAAATCTACTATCAAGATTATCTTTTAGTCTTTTAATAGCATAATCACTATCAAGAATATGACCAAATTTAAAGATTAAAGCTTCCATAATAGCACTTATCTTATTACCAAGTCCTTCTTTCTTAGCAACTTTATAAGCATTAACTACATAGACTTTAATATTATTATCTAGAATATATTTTTTATCTTCACTACTAATCATAGAAAGAATCTCATTATCACTTTTACTACTATTAAGAAGGAATACTCCATTCTTTTTTATTTTATTAATAAATCTAAACTTAGTAAGATAAGCATCCTGTGTACAAACTAATAACTTAGCTTTTCCTACATAATAAGTAGATCTAATAGGAGTCTTTGAAAATCTTAAATGACTAAGAGTTACTCCTCCACTCTTCTTAGAGTCATATTGGAAATAACCTTGAACATAAGCATCAGTAGAATCTCCCGTTATCTTCATTAAATCTTTACAAGCGGAAACCATTCCATCACTACCATAACCATAAACAAGAAATGATGTTTGTCCTCTATGAGGTAAATTAAAGTCTTTATCATAAGGAATACTTAAATTAGTAACATCATCATCTATTCCAATAGTAAAATTATGATTAATAGTCTCTAAATTATCATATATCGCTTTTATCATAGATGGATTAGTATCTTTACTAGATAAGCCATATCTACCACCTACTACTTTAATATCACTACCTAATGATTTAATAATATTATCAACATCAAGGAATAGTGGTTCTCCAGTACTTCCCGCTTCTTTAGTACGATCTAATACTGCAATCATCTTAACAGTTTTAGGAATACTCTTTAAGAAATATTCTCTTGAGAAAGGTCTATATAAATGTACTTCAACTACTCCAACTTTTTCTCCATTGTCATTTAAGTAATCTACTACCTCTTTAATAGTCTCACAAACACTACCCATTGCAACTATTACTTTAGTAGCATCTCTTCTTCCATAATAGTTAAATGGAGCATAGTTTCTTCCTGTTATTTTATTAATTTCCTGCATATAAGAATTAACAATATCAGGTAATTCTAAATAATATTTATTTCTAACTTCAGTCGCTTGGAAATAAATATCATCATTTTCACTAGTACCTCTAGTTACAGGATTATCTGGATGAAGACTTCTCTTACGAAAAGCATCAAGAGCCTTCTTATCAACTAATTTTTTCAATTTATTAGTATCAATAACATCTATTTTCTGTAACTCATGACTTGTTCTAAAACCATCAAAGAAGTTCATAAAAGGTACTCTACCTTTAATAGCAGAAAGATGAGCAACTCCAGTTAAATCCATTACTTCTTGAACTGATGAAGAAGCAAGGATTGCAAATCCTGTACTTCTAGCAGCATATACATCTTGATGATCCCCAAAAATTGATAAAGCATGAGTTGCAAGACTTCTTGCTGCCACATTAATAACACAAGGAAGTAGTTCCCCTGCTATTTTATACATATTAGGTATCATTAATAAAAGACCCTGGCTAGCAGTATAAGTAGTAGTTAAACATCCTGCTTGAAGTGACCCATGAACCATACCAGCAGCCCCTGCTTCACTTTCCATTTCTACTACTTTAACAGGTTGATTAAAGTAATTAAGTTTCCCTTCATTTGCCCATTTATCAGTAAGTTCCGCCATAGGAGATGCAGGAGTTATTGGATAAATACCTGCTACTTCTGTAAAATTATATGAAACATAACTACAAGCTTCATTTCCATCCATTATTTTTTTCATATATTATCATCACTCTTTTCTATAGTTCTAATTCAATTATATAATAAAATTATGTTTTTATCTATCTATTTAGAAAAAATTGTGTTATAGTATGAGTGAGAAGCGATATAATTAAAAAATATTACATTATGTGGATAGGAGTAAAAACATGAATAAAATTGAAGGTTCAAAACCAGATATTTCTGAATATGGATTTATAAGGCTTTACAGTGCTACTGTAATCTTGCAAGGTAAAAATCCTATATTTGAAAATCACAAATTAGAAAAAGATTTATATAGATATCATAGTAATGAAGAATACAATTTTTTATTCGAAGATATTGTAATAAGAGAAGATAAAATATTTAAAGAAAATAGTTATGTAAATTTAAATGCTAGTTTCCTACAATGTTATACTTTTGGATTATTATTACCACTACATACTAATAATTTAAAGTCAATTATTAATATTTCTAAAGATGAAGCTAAAGAAATACTTTCATCATTTAATGAGAAACAGATAGTAGCAATGGAAAATCTATGTAATGAAATGACTGAAGAAAAGAACAAAACGGATAATAAAACATTTACTAAAAAATCAAGTTAAATTTTTGACAAAAATTAATATTTATGATACTATGAATATGTAAAAGAAATTTACATAAAATAAAAAATGAGGAACATTTAGGTTGCAAGTGAATGTCACCTCATATATTCTATGTGTGGCACTCTAATGCAGAGTGTCTATTTTATTTTGAAGGTTAGAACTAAGAAAGAAAGACTCAATAAAATTAAAGGAATAAGCTTTAGTACTTTTATAATAAAAGTCTTTGTCTTCATACCTTTTCCTCCTTTCCTATAGAATAGGAGGCGACACCCACATAAATGTTCCTACAAATATAGTATCACATTAATTTCTGCATAACAAGAAAAATATGTAATAAATTAGTTACGAATTTTCGTAACATTATTATAGCTTTAATAGGTTAATATAAAATTTTGACAAAAGTTAATATTTATGATACTATGAATATGTAAAAGAAATTTTTCATAAAATAAAAAATGAGGAACATTTATTTTTGCACGTGAATGTCCCTCCAATGTTTTAATTGGTTAAAGCACTCTCAATGCTATTGATGAGTGTCTATTTTATTTTGAAGGTTAGAACTAAGAAAGCAAGACTAAATAAAATAACAGGTATGAGTTTTAACACTTTTATGATAAAAGTCTTTGTCTTCATGCCTTTTCCTCCTTTCTTATAGAATAGGAGGCGACACCCACATAAATGTTCCTACAAATATAGTACCACATTAATTTCTGCATAACAAGAAAAATATGTAATAAATTAGTTACAAATTTTCGTAAATATTAACCTAATACTAAATTACTTATATAATCAACACCAAAGCTACTTAAAATAGGATATCTTGGTATTTTATAAGGGTCTATACCCTTTTTTATTTTTGTAGAGCCTCCAATAAAAGCCATTTCAAACCCTGCTTCTTTTACTAAATTAATAGAATAATCACTGTACTCATAAAAAGGAAAACAAAAGGCTTTTGTATTATTTAAAGTTTCTCTACTAAGTTTTAAATCGTTTAATATCTCACTTTCAGGTAAACAGTTAATCCCACCACCCTGACCAGTAGGACAAACACCAGTTGTATGCATATTATGAGTGTGACTTGCTATCTCTAAATAAGATGATTCAAACTTACTAACAGGATACCAGGAACTAACTAAAAATAAAGTTGCATTTAAACCATACTTTTCTAAGAAAGGAATAAAATTCTCTGCCCTTGCACCATCATCAATAGTAATTAAAATAGACTTCTTAGGAAGATTAATCTCACCCTTTATAAAGCTTAATACCTCACTAGTATTTAGTGTAAAAACATCATTATCAGCAAGGAACTTAAAATGAGAGTCTATTTGTTCTTCACTATGACAAATAATATCATTACATCCTATGTCTCCATTTAAATAGATAAAATGATAAAGTATAGCAGGAACACTCTCTGCCATATCTTCACTACTATCTATCTCTACTACATTACTAACATCTTCTTTTTTAACATAAACTAATCTTGATAATAAAGATATACCATAATAATCATCTAAATTAACAATAACTTTAGAAGTCACAGAACTTTTAATTGTAAATAACTCTTTAAAGCTTTCATCATAATAAACAATATTTTCTTTAGTAGTAACTTCTATAGGAAACTCTATATAATTAAGATATCTTTTATTAATAGTATTATCAGTAGGTGTTACATCTTTATAAGAAACATAATAATCACTATCTAATAATTTAAAGTATTTATTATCTAAACTAATCTTATCAATAGATTCAAGTTCTAATACAACATCTTTATTTATACTACCACTCTCTATATATTTACCATTATCATTTATATAAAGCTTAGTATTTTTAATAGTCTTAACAACACTATTATAATTAGATTTTATCTTAATCAATAACTTTTCATCTTTTATTAAAGACTCTTTAGTCTTAGAAACATTTAAAGATATTTTTTCTCTTTCTTTCATATCATTATAAACATAAATACCACAACCTAAAGATATTACACTAATAAATATAGTTACTATAATTAAGACTCTAATAGGTTTAATCCTCATAATATCACTATCTCCCCTATTATTATTTACTAAAATTATACGCAATATTTAAGAGATAAACAATCATTTTTTTACATATATTTAACTAAAGGTGATTCTATGGATTCATACATTACTTCTTTAATGACTAATTTAGGATATTTAGGAATGTTTATTGGAATGGTACTTGAAGCAGTTATAATAATTATTCCAAGTGAACTAATACTTGCAACAGCAGGAATACTTGCAGGTAGAGGTTTCTTCTCCTTTTCTATAGCATTACTTATAGGAGTTTTAGGTAGTGTATTTTGTGCAATTATAATCTATGCTTTTGGATATTTTGGAGGAAGACCTTTCATAAAGACTTATGGTAAGTTTTTCTTCATGAAAGAGGAAGATATAGATAAATGTGATAGGTGGTTTAACAAATATGGGCCATGGGCTGCATTTATTGGAAGAAATTTTCCTATAATTAGAACTTTAATATCTCTACCTATGGGAGTTAGTAAAGTTCCCTTTCTTAAGTTTGTCATTTATACAACACTAGGTAGTATTCCCTGGACCTTTGCTTTTGTATATGTTGGTTATGCTTTAGGTAATAACTGGATAATATTAGATAATTTTGTTAAAAAGTTAAAAGTACCTATCTATATATTATTAGGAATATTACTAATTACTTATATTTATAAAAAAGTAAAAGAAAAGAGAGTTTCTAAACGATAGTAATTCTCTTTAAGACAGTTTTAATAAAATTTTTATTGATTTACTACTTATGAATTAGGACATATCACGAGGCGGAATGAGGCATAGGCACTAACATTACCAGTATAAACTAAAAAATAAAAAGTACCAGAATTATAAGAAGTTGTGTTATAAGCACCACTGCGGCCAAACCATACACTATTTGCAAATATCATATTATAATAATCATTATACCATCCTGCTGTTTCTGATAGGCCATGGGATAAGCATTCATTTCCATTACAAGCATTATTAAAATTATCACTTGTGTATTTATCATAATATTTTGATTCTGGCATACTTGTAAATCCACTTTCTCCTACTACATCATTATAATTTCCCATCACATATTCCCAAGCTCCACCTGACATATCATATACTCCATAGATATTTCCGGTGGTTGAGGCTCCTGTTCCAGGTGTTTCTACATTATATTGATATTGACATCCATAATCTGTATTTCCATTTGAAGGGCTTCCATAACTACAACCTGTTATAAATTGATTACTCTTATTTTGATATACCTCTTTATTCTCACCATTAAAGTCTTTATTTCCTAACTTTCCATACTTTGATTGTGAAAGGTATACTACTATTCCCCATTCACTACTCTTCATCATATGAGTATCAATCGTTTCACTAAATCCATACCTGTTTCCTTCATCATTCATTTTTTGTGATACTGTAAAAGCATTACTTACATTTATATTTCTCCAACTAGTTACATTTGGTTTTATCATTACATCTAAATCAGTAGTATTTCCTCCTCCATATTCTAAAGATGGATTACTACTACTTGTCTCAAACTTTCCTACCCAAATTCCACTTAACTCTTCTTCACCAAATGTAAAAGCATCTGGCGTATACCAACTGTTTTCTTCTATTCCTTCACTTACTTTATATTTTGCAGTTCCTCTATCTTTCCTTGTTTTAGAAATAAATTTTATATCTATTTCTCCTGGTAAAGCCTGTGTTGGTGTTGATGTTAAAAACGTTCCTTGTTTTCCATAATAGTTTGTTCCATCCTCACTACCTATTGAGTAACTATACCTTGGTATCCATACCCACATTGTCTCTATATCATCCATATTTATTGTTGTTCCTACTTCTGCATTTAAATAATTATCTCTTGTACCACTACTTACTGTTACGACATTGGCCCATTTCAATTCATCATAGTTATACCAATCATTATTAACATTACTTTTATCTGCTTTTACCCAACTATTATTCTCATATTTAACCGCAATCATATTACTATCCATTTCTGGTGCATTTGCTACACTTGTTGACTGTCCTACTTCTACTCTTAACTTTCCACTAAATACTTGACCACTATAATTACCATCTACTTCATCTGTTATCCAAAGTTTTAAATTATATTTATTCGTTTCTCCTCCTTCTATTGTTCCAGAGTCTAATACTCTATTAGGATTAGTACCTGTCTTAGTAATAAGAGTTGCACCACTGTCAGTTCCATTTTTATTTAGATTATATTTTAAATACTTATCATCTATTCTTGTATCAGTGTCACTTATAGTATTATCATCTAAGTAAATTGTATAATCTACGGACTTTTCCCCATTATTTATTAACTCAAATGTTGATCCATCTAAAGACATACCTTTACTATCACTTATGCCTACTGCATTATCTAAACTTATCCCTTCACTTGTTTCATCTAATACTAATTCTAACTCTCCTACTTTTACTATTTGATCTGTTCCATTTAACTGAGTAGAAAAGTATGCATATGTAAGTGCAAGTAATAGAATTATTACTATTAATATACCCATAACTATTACTGTTACTTTCTTCTTTTTATCTTCCATTTCTTTCTCCTTACTACTTAATATATCCAAGATAATTATCTTAATACCTGTATCTTATCTATTAAAATTATATATCAAATAATAAAGGTAATGCAAGTAAGTTATCAATTAAATTTCACTAACAAATTATTTTTATTTACATATCTTATAATAGGTGTTGTATATGACTATTAACTATAAAGATATAAATTTATCTTATTTAAAATATGGTGATTCTAAAGAAGTTATTGTAATACTTCCTGGATGGGGAGAGACTAGGAATACTTTTTTAGAAATGATTAACATTTTAATGATAGATTATACTGTTTATATTGTAGATTATCCTGGTTTTGGTGATACTTCTTTTCCTAATTATGATCTTAATATGGATGAATATACCCTTATGATAATTAAATTTCTTAATGATTTAAATATAACTAATCCTAATATAATCGCTCATTCTTTTGGGGGAAGAATTGCAATTCTTCTATCTTCTAAATATAATATTCCTATTAAAAATCTTATACTAATAGATAGCGCAGGAATTAAACCTAAAATGACTTTAAAGAAGAAATTTAGATTAAAAATATATAAGACTCTACAGTCTCTTGCAGATTATTTACCTAAAAAAACTAAACATAAATTTAAGACATATCTCTTTAATAAATTTTCATCAAGTGATTATCAAGCGATAGATGAAAATATGAGAGAGACTTTTAAAAATATAGTTAATTTAGATCTTACTAATTATTTATCTAATGTTAAATCTAATACCTTAATACTATGGGGAGAAAAAGATTGTGATACTCCTTTAAAAGATGGTAAATTAATGCATAAAAAAATAACAAATAGTGAGCTTATTATCTTTCCTAATTGTACTCACTATTGTTATTTAGAAAATACTTATGTAATAATTAAAATAATTTTATGTTTTCTTGAGGATTAGAAACGGCCACCACCGCCTCCACCTCCAAAGGAACCTCCTCCACCAATGGAACCACCACCAAAGCCACCACCACTTGAAGTTTGGCTCGCCGCGATTGATGAACGTGATGATGCAACGGCAGTATGGATACCACTATTTATACTTGAATAAATATTAGATGTTATAAAATAATGGGTCATATAAGGATTATAACCTACATAAGTAGTATTAGTTGTATCCATATTAGGCATCTTAAGTTCCATTTCTTTTGATAGTTTATCTGCACAATCTAAAACAACTGCATATACTAAATATTTATCCCATAAAGTTACCTCAGGTAACTCTTTTTCATTAAATCTACTAAAATCTTCTAAGAATCTTTTGTGAGCCATCCATTTAGCATAATGTTCTGCACCCTTTTTGGTATAAAATCTTCTAGTTATTACGAAGATAATTAATGCTATCATAAGGATAATAATAATTATACCAAGCCAAGATAGATCAAGACCAAAACTAATGAAAGCTAAGACAGTGCCTAATAAACTAAAGATAACTGTAGATGCTACTAAACCTGGTGTTTTTGCAAAGAATTCTTCATTTTTACCTAAGTCTTTACTAGTTTTAATAAAATCATTATATAAGTCCATTACATTATTAGCATTACTTAAAGTTGAACAGTGTTTTCTTATAGTAGAAAGAATAACTTCTTTACTATTACCTATTTCATTAATAATTAAGTTTAAAGCTATTTTTTCTGCTTCTGTTAAAGTATTAGGATCATATTCTTGTAATACTAGTTTATAATCGTCTTTTCTTTTTTTATTTATAACTTCTACTTTTAAGACTTTCTTATAAATTAAGTTTAATATGGTAGCAGATAAACTCTTCTCAGTTATATTTTTATCTATTAGATACTCTAATACCTCTGGTCCATAACTTCCTGGAAAATCTCTAAAGTATTCCATAGTAAAGGCAGTTTTCTTCATCTTTTTTTCTCTTAGATAAACACTTACGGCAAGAGAAATTGCAATAATTCCCCAAATAGTACTAGTTATTATTAATATCATATTTTGTCTTTCTATTCTTTCTCTTTCTCTGTTCGCTTCATCGCTTAATTTTGTTTGATAATCTATAATTGCATCTTTTGCAGTTAGTCCACTGGTTTTTGTAGCATTAGGGACTAAAGACTTATCAAATATTAATCTAACACTAACAGGATTATATGCTCCTAAAAAGTTAAATGTACCTAATGCTTCCTTATTATTAGTTCTTTTTATCTCACCATTTAAAGGTCCGTGTAACCATACTCTATAATCGTTATCGCTATTAGGTAGTATTACTTTTACTTCATAATCACCTATATTTTCTCTATAACCATCACCTAGTGTATTCCAAGCAAGTTCTGCAATATCATTATGAACAACTACTACATCATTAACAGTATACTCTATATAAAATATTTCATCTAAATCACTAGGATTAAAAAGTTTTAAATTAACTTCATCCATAAAGGTATTATATGTATATTTAGAAGCTTCTCCATTACTTGCAAAACTAACTTTATTAAAATAGTTAATATTTCTATTAAAGTCATCAAATGTAAGGTTTCCATCATCACTAATAGATCCTACTTTAACATTAGTAATACTACTTCCATCATATAATGTAGTATTTCCTTCTATAGCACTTATATCTCCATTATATGGCTCACTACTAGAATTAGCATAACTAACATCACGTTCCATACCATTATACTCACCATTCATTTTAATAAGTTCTCTTACTTTAATAGAACCATTATCAAGTATTTCTATCTCACTTAAAAATTTATCTGTAGGCTCTCCATCAAAAAAAGAAAATCCTACTGGTAAAAACATAATAACAAGTACTGCTATAACTATTATAATTGAAATTTTATTTTTACTCACAATCATTCACTCCCATCGAAAAAAAGCTTGCATAAAGCAAGTCTTAAAATGATACTTTAGGTACTTCTTTGTCTTTTTCTTCAATTTCAAAGAAAGATTCTTCTTTAAAATGAGAAATATTTGCAACTATATTACTTGGAATAGTTTGTACTTTATTATTATAAGTAAGTACTGTATCATTATAAAATTGTCTCATTGTACTTATCTTATCTTCAGTATCTCTTAAATCATTTTGAAGTGAAATAAAGTTCTGGTTAGCTTTAAGATCAGGATATGCTTCTGCAAGAGCGAATAGACGATTTAACATATTAGTTAATTCTCCATTTGCTTTTATCTCTTCTTCTTTAGTTCCTGCAGTATTAAAACTGTTACGAGCATTAATAACTTCATCTAAAGTAGATTTTTCGTGAGTAGTATAACCTTTAACAGTCTCTACTAAATTAGGAATTAAATCTGCTCTTCTTTTTAATTGAACATCAATTTGACTCCATT
>CALVUV010000020.1 GCA_944363685.1 uncultured Bacilli bacterium | reverse complement strand
TGAATTAAGATTTTCATCTCAATATCATTTTCATCTAGTATGTCTAGTTTTCCATAAAACTTTTCACACTATCTTAACAATAAGTATATCACAGCTTAATCAATAAGAACACTTTACATTTTTTATGTACAAAAATTTTACAAATATATTTTACATAATAGATGTAAAATATTATATAAATTATATATGTATGAAGAAATAAGATGCTATAATATAATAAAGTAAAGGGGTGATAAAGCTTGAAATCAAAAAGAAATTTAAAATTATTAGCAGCTTTTATCGCTCTAATAGTTTGTATAACGCCCTACTTTGACAGTTTTATTATGAAAATCATCGCAATCCTAGATAAAAGCTAGTTTTTTTATAAAATATTTATTGCGTAATGTGTCGTTATGTTGTGTAATTCTAATATAGAAGGTGTTTTATATGAGATTAGGAATATCAAAATCAAAGAATACAATTAACTATTATATTATTAAGGATTATACAAAAAATGGTAAACGCTCAACTAAACAAGTCCTTAGAATTGGTAATCTTGAAGAAGTTAAAAAAATGGCAGGAGATATGGATTATCAAGATTGGTTAAAAGATTATGTCCGAAAATATAACGAAGAACATTGTAAAAAAGAAATTATAATTATTAAGAAAAACAAAAAAAATTATTCCTAAAGATATTAATAGTTCTTTTAACGTTGGATATTTATTTTTAGAAAAAATATATAATGAATTAAACATTAAAAATATTTGTGATGATATACAAAATAGATATCAATTCCATTTTGACTTAAATGAAATATTATCTTATTTAGTCTATGCAAGAATTATTTATCCTTCTTCTAAATTAGAAACTTTTAAACAATGTCAAAACTTTATTGAACAACATAATTTTAAACTTCATGATGAATATAGAGCCTTAAGTTATATTGCCAATAATATGGATCGTATCCAAGAAAATTTATTCAATAATAGTAAAAAGGTAATAGATAGAAATTCTAGAGTTATATATTATGATTGTACTAATTACTTTTTTGAAATTGATAATGAAGATGATATTAGAAAATATGGCATTAATAAACAACATCAACCAAAACCTCAAGTTGGTATGGGACTATTTATGGATGGTGATGGATTACCTTTATCTTGTAATATATATCCTGGTAATATGAACGAACAAAAAACTTTAATTCCAGAAGAGAACAAAATTGTTAATAACTTTAAACTAGATGATACTAAGATTATTTTATGTACTGATGCAGGTCTTGCATCAGATGAAATAAAAAGTTTTAATATTAAGAATGGACGTGGTTTTGTTATTACGCAATCCTTAAAAAAACTAAAAGAAAGTTATAAAGAAGAAATATTTGATAAGTCTGAATGGAGAATACCTAATGACTTAAGAAATGTTTATGATTTAGAAACTATAGAAAATGATGAAGTCTTAAGAGAAAAATATTATGATACTTTATTTTATAAAATTATAGAAACTGAAACTAAATCTGTTAAGCAAGATTTAATAGTTACTTTCTGTTTTAAATACTTTGACTACAACAGAAGTATTAGAAATAATCAAATAGAAAGAGCGAAAAAAAGTATTGAAACTAATCAAGTTACTAGAAAAGGTAAAAATCAAAATGATTATAGAAGATTTATCAATTCTTTAAATTCAACTGATAATGGTGAAGTTGCAGATAATACAACTTATTCTATTAATCAAGATATTATAGATGAGGAAGAAAAATATGATGGATATTATGCACTTACAACAAACTTAATTGGTAATATAAACGAAATACTTAAAATAGTTAAAGGTAGATGGGAAATTGAAGAATCTTTTAGAATTATGAAAAGTGACTTTCTTGCAAGACCAGTTAATCTATCTAGAGAAGATCGTATAAAAGCACATTTTATGATTTGTTTTATATCATTATTTATTTATAGAATATTAGAAAAGAAACTAGACTATAAATATACTACATCACAAATATTAGATGCTTTAAGAAATATGAAAGTATTAGAATCTAAAGGAGATGGATATATTCCTGAATATACAAGAACTAATTTAACAGATGATTTACATGAACTATTTGGTTTTAGAACTGATTATGAAATAAATACGTATAAAGATTTTAAAAAAATTTTTAATCTTATAAAATAAGCATCACATTACGCATTTTTTTGAAACAAAAAAATCTCTCTAAATCCTTATAAGATAAGGGTTTGAGAGATTTTGTCTTTATAAAACTGTCAAAGTCAGGATAATAACATAATATTCGACATATTTCAACAGGTTCTAGTCATTCAAAAGAGTAAGACTAACTTTTTTATGTTCTAAGTCAATCTTCTCTACATAACAATCTACTATATCTCCAACATTAAATAAATCACTAGGATTTTTAATATATTCATGAGTTAATTTAGAGATATGAGCAAGGCCATCATTTTTTAGTCCAATATCTATAAATAGACCAAAGTCGACTACATTACGTACTGTTCCTTGTAGTTTATCACCTATTTTTAAATCTTCTAGATGTAAGATATCACTTCTAAGAATAGGTTGTGGATAATTATCTCTTAAGTCTCTCATTGGTTTTTCTAAAGACTCTATAATATCAGTTAAGGTGTACTTATCAATATCTATTTCTTTACTAAGACTTTCTATATCTAAATTATTTAATTTATTAGTAAGTTCACTACTTCCTAAATCATTTATATTAAATCCTAAATAATTTAAAAGTTTAATAGTTTTATCATAGCTTTCTGGATGTATTGATGTTTTATCTAAAGGGTTATTACCATCAAGAATTCTTAAAAATCCTATTGATTGTTCATAAACTTTATCAGATATTCCTTTGATATTATGAAGTTCATCTCTATTTTTAAACTTACCATATTTATCTCTAAAGGAAATGATATTGTCGATTACTTTTTTATTTAGTCCTGATACATATTTAAGTATTGAAGGACTAGCAGTGTTTATATTAACTCCAACACCATTAACAGCTTTACTAACAACAAAGTTAAGTGATTCATCTAATTTCTTAACAGGTACATCATGTTGATAAAGACCAACACCTATACTTTTAGGATCTATTTTAACAAGTTCGGATAAAGCATCTTGAACACGTCTACCTATACTAATAGCACTTCTTTTTTCCACAGTTAACTGTGGAAATTCTTCTATTGCAAGCTTACTTGCAGAATATACTGATGCCCCTGCTTCACTTACTATTATATAGGAAACATCTCTATTACAAGATTTAATAGTATCTGCAACAAAAGTTTCACTTTCACGAGAGGCAGTACCATTACCGATAGCGATTACATCAATATTATATTTGTCTATTAGTTCAAGTAATTTTTTCTTAGAACCTTCTATATCATTATGAGGTTCTGTTGGATAAATTACAGCGATTTCTAAAACTTTACCAGTTTTATCTAAAACAGCAAGTTTACAACCCGTTCTAAAAGCAGGATCATAACCTAATACAGTTTTATCTTTTAAAGGAGGTGTAAGTAGAAGATTCTCTACATTAGTAGAAAAATTATCTATAGCACGTACCTCACCTTTTTCTTTAAGTTCAGCACGTACCTCTCTATCTACACTAGGAAGTATTAAACGTTTAAGACTATCATTAATAGCATCAAGTATTATCTCGTAACAGAAAGATTCTTTATTCTTAATTACTTTAGTCTCTAAGTATTTAACAATTATCTCAGTATCATAATCTAATTTAACGGATAAGACTCCTTCTTTTTCTCCTCTATTAATCGCTAATATTCGATGAGGTTTAATATATTTTATTGTTTCACTAAAATCATAATAGTTACTATAAGTCTTATCAATATCCTCTGCATTCTTCTTTAATTTACTAACAATTACCCCTTCTTTAAAGATATAACTTCTAATCCATTTACGATAGTAAGCATTGTCACTTATCCATTCAGCGATTATATATTTAGCACCAGTAATGGCATCTTCTACAGTCTTAACTTTATCATTAAGATAACGACTTGCTATTAGTTTAATATCTCCTTTAGTAGGACAAGACATAATAATCTTTGCAAGAGGTTCTAACCCATTATTAATAGCATCCGTTGCTTTAGTCTTTTTCTTCTCTTTAAAGGGACGATATAAATCATCTACTTCAACAAGTTTAGTACACTTTATAATAGATGCTTTTAACTCATCGGTAAGTAGTCCTTTTTCATCAATTAATCTAATAACATCTTCTTTTCTTTTCATTAAATTAACTTGATACTCATAAACATCATTAATAGATTTAATAACTTCTTCATTTAAAGCTCCTGTTGCTTCTTTACGATATCTTGCTATAAAAGGAATAGTATTTCCTTCTTCTAATAATTTTAAAACAGTTATAACCTGTTTTTTACTAATATCTAAATCTTTACTAATTTCTTCAATAATTACTTCATTCATAAATATCCTCTTTTCTACAATTTCTATTTTATTATAAATAGAAAAATGATTAAAGTAAAAGAGAAAAATTTGACGTAAAAAGAACTAAGTTTCTTAACCTAGTTCCAATGTGAATGGATTTTGTTTAGTACCGTCTCCTCCTGTTATAATGACATTTTGTTTTAGGTTTAAGGAGGGACGAATCCCATATGCATACGAAGGACTATAGTCGTTTGCGTTTCCATTGCTGTTGACGCTACGTAGGTAAAGCATACTGTTAGGCGTCAAAATCCAATAAGTTGTTGTTAATCCTGTACTATTAGTTCCTCCTTTTACGGCATATCTATCAAATTGTCCGGCCATTAATTCTCCAAATCTTAATAATCCTACTTTAGCTTCTACTACATTTGAGGTAGTTGAAGTCCCAGTTGCATCTGTATATTTGGCTAATTTATATGAATTACCATATCCTACTGTTCCAAGATACCATGTAGTACTATCTTCTATCATATTAGCATAACTACTATCTACATAACTTGTTAGATAGTTGCCATTTAAGAATGTACCTATTGTATTTGTACTTGAAAATGTTGTATTACTGCCAAAAGCACTTGTTATAAACGTACCAGAATCTTTTAGTGGTTCGGCACTGATTATCTTTGTCCCGTTACCATTTTCATGACTTACTATCATATATAAATTATTTTCATCATTTCCAAATCTTATATATTCGCCACTATATCTACTTGACAGCAATGCTCCTGAAAGATTAGTATCATTATCTCCATTTAAGCGATAAGGGTTAGAAATGGTACCATCTCCATCTACGATATGAACACTAGATTTTAGATTTATTGATGGCCGCAAACCGCTCGCGTAAGACGGACTACTACTGTACGCGCTACCATCGTGGTAGACGGTACGCACGTCAGATGAACTGTATGGCGTTAAGGTCCACCAGTAAAGTCCATTATTTAAATAACCGTTACTGTAGGTTGTTCCATTATAGCTTGTTTGATATTCATACATATTAAGTAATCCTACTGCATCTTCTACTACAGTTGTGCCATCTGGCCTTTCAAAACTACCTAAAGCTCTATCATCCATTGTCGCATCCCATACTGCATCTGTCACTATAAAATTATCTGGTTCTCTTAAATTACCTAAAAAACCATCTACTGTGGTATCATTTAACCATTCTTCCATATAACTGCCTTCAAAGTCTGTACTTCCACTTGAAAAAACAATTGAACTTATATTCCACTCTGTTACTAACTTAACTGTATTCTCTTCATTATTAACAGATACCGCTCTCCATAACTTACCGCTATACCAGACATAATTGTTAGGATACTCCCCAGTTGTAAAAGTATCTATTCCATCGTTGTGTATATTGTCTTTACTTATATTATTTAATACTACTGTTCCTACTTCGCCTTTATGTGTTATCTCTTCAAATAAATGTCCACTGTCTGGTAGACTTAGATCATTATAATCTAGTCCTACACTTACTCCTAAATTTATAGTTACACTATTTCCTGAATTATTTATTACTCTTATTATATAACTATTACTGCTTCCTGTTGTATCTATTTTTTCTAAGTTTATTCCTTTCTCATCTGGCATTGGATTTGTTCCATCTTCTACTATATATCCTACTTTAGTATTAGTTGGTAAATCCCCTATATAATAAAAATTAAATCTTGCTTTTCTATTATTCGAATTGTTTAAAGTAATAGTAAAGTCTTTTACTGTATTTGCTTCTACTGTTAAAGTATTTCCTTCGTTATCATCAACTAATAACTTATAAGTTAAATTACCAGTAACTATACTAATAGCATTACTTCTTTCTTTTGATACTGTAAACATTGCATAAGAAAAGTATCCACCTACTACTAATAGATTTATTAATATCATTACAATTATATATATTTTACTAAAACTAAAACTAAAACTTAATAATCTTTTCATACTTCCTCCTATTTTCTCACACAAAAAAGAACAGAATAGACACTTATCCTGTTCTTCTTACACTATGAAAGAAAGTAACTATATCACTACTAAACTGCCCCCCCCCAGGTAACATATTGTAAACATAATCTTCTCATATTTTCTACCTTCTTTCCTTTTATATTGACGATTTATTATATATTATTGCAGCTATTTAATAACCTACCCTTAATATTTTAAAAGTAGCATTACGACTAACTCCATAGTTTATCGCTTCTTTACTAGTTTTAAACAATAAATCAAAATCATATACTCTTCCAAAACCAATATTACGTCCTGTATCTAAAACTATTCCTGTAAAATTACCTGCATTGCTATTACTAACTTCTATAACTGTACCCA
Source organism: uncultured Bacilli bacterium (assembly GCA_944363685.1). GTDB lineage: Bacteria > Bacillota_I > Bacilli_A > RF39 > UBA660 > Onthousia. The sequence goes on along the minus strand of CALVUV010000020.1, from coordinate 7,967 downwards.
TAGGAATAGAACTATCACCTGCTAATATTCTAAGTTCACCATAAGTTGGATCATTATAATATATGGTATCTCTAATATAATAACCAGAATATGTATAACCAGATCCTTCTACATCTGAACCATAACCACTCATTGTACCATTAAAAGTTGAGCCTACTGTAATTGGAGGAACATATACTTCTTCTTTTGGTGGTGTAGGTAATTCTTCTTCATCAATAACTTCATCTTTACCTATAATTACTTCTTCTTTAGATTCCTCTTTAACTTCTTCTACCTCTTCAACTACAGGTTCTTCTGTTACTTCAGGAATAACTTCTACAGGTGCAACCTCAATAACTTCTTCCTTTTTAATAGCATCACTATTTACATAAGTAATTTTGTTATTTACATTTATATCTTTAACATCAGGAGTAGTTGTACTTACAAGTAAACAGCATCCCATAAATAGAATTGCATTAATAATATAAATGGTTCTCTTCATAAGCATCACTCCATATATTCTCAATTCTATCTTAACATATAGACACTTATAAAACAACCATTTGACAAGAATTAGAGTGTAAACTACTGTTCATAATAACTCTTAATTACATCATAATCACAGTAAGGAAGATATTTATCATCTACTGCCATATAATCATCTCTACCTTTACCTGCTATTAAAACAATATCTTTATCTTGTGCTATATCTAAAGCTTTATATATTGCTTCTTTTCTATCTATTATTCTCTCATAATTGGTATTTTTAGATTCTCCTATTAAGTCATCTATAATTTGATTTGGATCTTCGAATCTAGGATCATCCATTGTAAATATTACATAGTCTGATTTTTCTAAAACTACTTTACCCATCCATTTCCTTTTATCTCTTTCTCTTCCTCCGGCACTACCAGTAACTGTAATTATTTTGTTATCTTTAACTGTTTGTAGAAAAGATAATATGTTATTAAGGGCATCAGTTGTATGAGCATAATCTAATATAACAGTATATTTAGAGACAAAAGGCATTGTTTCCATTCTACCTTCTATTTGTTTAATTTTTAATACTCTTTCAATAATAGTATCAAAACTAATATCTTTACAAAGTAAAGTAAGAATAGCGGCTGCTAGATTATCTACATTAAAACTACCTAGTAATGGAGAAATAACTTCATAATTCTTATTTCTATATTTAAAGTTAATAATAGTCTTATCTCTTTTTAAAGTATAATTTTCTATTTTTAGAGTATCAGTATCTTTATAACCATAACTAACTATATTACCATGAGCTTCCCTTTTAAATTTATCAAAGTATTTATCACTACTATTTAGAATAGAATAGCCATTATCTTTAACTTGTCTTACTAACTGACATTTAGAATCTACATAGTTTTCTAAGGTCTTATGAATATTTAAATGATCTTCAGTAATATTAGTAACAATACCTATATCATATTTAATATCATCAAGTCTATGTCTATAAAATGCTTCACTACTTGCTTCCATACAAACTGTATTACAACCATTATCAAGAAATTCTCTAAAATACATATAAAGTCTATCAACATCAGGGCATGTATTTCTAATACTAGCTTTTTTATTTTTATATTTCTTTCCATTAGTACCTACATATGCAGCAGTTTCTCCTAATAATTGATAAATTATTTCTGCTACAGTTGTTTTACCATTTGTACCAGTAACACCTATCATATAAAGAGAGTTACATGGATAATCATAGAATTTAGCGGTAAGTTTTCTTAATTCTAGATTAGTATTATCTACTTTAATAACAGGGACAGATTTTTCTCCTACATCACGACTAACTATGATAGCACTTGCGCCATTAGTAATGGCTTCATCAATGAAATTGTGACGATCAGCAGTAACTCCCATTGTACATACAAATATATCTCCAGGTTCTACTTCTTTAGAATTAATTTTAATTGCTTTAATTATTCTGTCATCATTTATATTATATAATTCACTTAATTTTTTCATTTACTTCACCTACTATAATATACATAAATCTAATTTTTCTGCTACATTTAAAGTATAATATATTTTTATTAAAATTAAAAGAGAAACATAGTTTAGGTTTCTCTATTTAGGGGCATTTTCTATTTCAAATGGATTTTGTTTAGTACCGTCTCCTCCTGTTATAACTACTGTTGGTTTAAGATAAAAAGTAGGCTTAATACCAAATGATACTGCTGTAGGATTATTTGCTGCACAGTCACCATTAACACTAGAATATCTATGCAAAGTTGAAGAATATGGATTTAACAACCAATACGTAGTATTATTTTCATCAGTATTTCCTCCTTCTCTTAAGCCATATCTATTAAATTGTCCTGACATTAATTCTCCATAACGAAGAAGTCCAATTTTAGCATCTGCTGATATAGGATTAAATGAAGAACCATTAGTATCTGTATATTTTACTAATTTATAATTTTCACCTAGTTCAATTAAATCATTATACCAAGTTCCACTTTCTTCTATCATACTCACTTGTTCACTTGTTAAATATTTGCCACTAGTTAAATATTCTCCATTTAAGAAAACCCTTATAGGATTAGAACTGTTATAAGTATTATTAGTTCCATATCTCGCTATCATCCAGTTATTATTTTCTTTTAGAGGAGTAGCAGTTGTTATTTTAATTCTATCTGCACCTTCTCTACTTACTATTCTATATAAATTATTTTCTCCTGTTCCAAACTTTATATATTCCCCACTATAACGGGTATTAAGTTTTACTCCATTTAAATCCTTATCATTATCTCCAAGTAACCTATAGGGATTATCTTCACTACCTATACCTTCTTCTACTTTAATATTAGGTTTTAAATTTACTGTAGGTCTTGCTCCACCAGCATAGGTTGATAAATCATTTCCTACTGTACCATTATATAAAACACTTCTTGTTCTAGCACTTTCAGTTGGAGTAAGAGTAATCCATTGAAGTCCATTATTTAAGTAACCATTAGCATATGTAGTTCCACTATAACTCATTGTATATTCATATATATTCAAAAGACCTACAGGACTTTCTACCATTGTTGTTTTAGCTGGTTTTGTAGTAGCCGTTGTAATTGTAGCATTCCACTTACTATCTAATTTTATAAAGTTTTCATAATCTCTTAAATTACCAAGAAAGCCATCTGTAGTTGTATCATTTAACCACATCTTTATATGAGAACTTGCAAAGGCAGAATTATTATTAGAATTTTGAGATATGCCAGATATATTCCATTGTGTTACCATTTTGACACTATTATCACTTGGATCTATACTTACTGCTCTCCATAATTTACCAGAATACCATATATAATTATTAGGTGTCTCTGTTATAAAATATTGTTCACTATCACTTTTATTTATATTATTAGTTTTATCTATTAAAAGAACATCTGCAAGTGGAACAGAATATTCTTCAAATAAATGGCCATTACTAGGTAAACTTAAATCATTATAATCAAGTCCTACACTTGCTCCTAAATTTATAGTTACACTACTATCACTTGCATTAGTTACTTTTATTTTATATGTATTACTAGATCCACTTGTCCCATTCTTTTCTAAATTTATTCCTACTTCTTCTGGTGGTATATTAAAGTTTTCTTCTACTATATATCCTGCACTTACTCCATCAGGAAGATTACCTAAATAATAGAAATTAAATCTTGCTATTCTATTATTTGGATTAGAGAGTGTTACTGTAAATACTTTTGTAGTTCCTGCCGGTACAACTAAACTCTCTATATCTTCTCCATCTACAGTTAAATCATATATTAAGTTACCAGTAACTATACTAATAGCATTACTTTTTTCTTTATTTACTGTAAACATTGCATAAGAGAAATATCCTCCCATTATTAGGAGACTTATTAATATCATTACAATTATATATATCTTACTAAAACTTGTTTTCAATAATATATTTTTCACTATTCATTACTCCTCCCATAAAACATAAAAAAGAATAGAATATTCCTACTCTATTCTTTTACATTATGAAAGAAAGTAATTTTATTACTTAGATTAGGGTTAAATGACCCCCCTCCAGATAACTATTTGTAAACGGGTGCTAGTATAATTTTTACTCATTTTAATACCTTCTTTCTTTATATACCTTTATTTTAGCATATATATTAATTAATTTACAAGCGCTATAATTTCATGGCCTTAATGCTGTTATAGGAACAATATATATACCAGTTTCTTTATCTTTTACAACAGATGTGAAATTACCTGTTATTATACACATGAATTTAGGTTTAGTTATCATATTATCATAGAATTTTAATAAATCTTTTTTAGCAGTATCTATAGTGTTATAACCTAATTTTATTTCAATTGCTGCATAATCTCCATTAGAAAATTCTAAAATAGAATCTACTTCCAAGCCTGTTACATTATCTCTAAAATGGTATAAATGCCCACCTAAATATTCTGTATATATTCTAAGATCTCTTTCTACTAATGATTCAAATAAAAAACCAAATCTTTTTAAATCTTTAAGTAGTTTATCAGCATTAAGATTTAAAGAGGCACAAGCAAGGGATGGATCTGTTAAATGTCTTTTAGGTGATTTGCCTATTCGCTCTTTAGAACGATAATTTTCACTATAGGCTTCTTGATTTTCTATTATATGTAATCTATCTAGTACATCTAAATAGTCTCTTAAAGTTATTCTACTTTCAATTAATTCTGAATCATTTTCATAATTCTCTATATCTTTTATGAGCGTTTCATTACTAACAACAGTAGATTCATTTCTTGATAATGACTTAAGTAACATTCTCATTTTATTTTTGTCTCTTTTTTTATCATCATTCATATCTTTATCAAGAATAGACTCTATATAACTTTTAGGTATTAATCCTACTTTGTCAGCATCTACTTTTATATTACTTGGCCATCCTCCTCGTACTATTAGATTAGCAAGTTCCTTTAGAGAAGGTATTTTAACATTAACATTTTTCTGTTTATCTTCTAGCATTGCCATTAATGAAGCTTCTCCAGTAGAATCTCCTGACTCATAAAGTGACATTGTATACATTTTTACTTTACCTATTCTACCTGCTCCAGAGTGAAATATTTCTTTTTTTCTTTCATCATTTAATTCTGTTGAACATGTTAATATATATTTTCCTTTTTTAGAATCTTCATCACATTTTCTTCTAACTTTATCCCATATTTTAGGTACTAAGTGCCATTCATCTATTAATTCAGGTTGTTCTTCATTTAATATTAATTCTAAATCAAGTAAGGCTCTTTCTTTAGTTTTATCATCGTCTAAATAGACGGCACTTTTGGAATGCTTAGAAGATGTCCATGTTTTTCCACACCATTTAGGTCCTTCAACAGATAAAGCTCCAAAAACTTTTAAATAATCATCCAAGTTTTTATCAATTAATCTTGGCATATATTCATCTTTATTAAAATCCATAAAAGACATCACCTCTATAGTGATAATAGCATATTTTTATAATTGTTTCAATATATAATATACAATTTTTAACGAATTTGATATACATTTTTTAAGGAAATTAATATACATTTTTTAAAAATTAGTTATAACATAATATACACCAAAACCTACACCTACAATTAATACTACAGAAAATATAAATTTTAAGAATGTTACAAACTTAGATGATTTTATTTTCTCTTCTCCATCAAATTCAAAGTCTTCTTCACTTAAATCAAGACTCTTGGTATAGAATGATTTATCTATTTCATCAGATAAATCTCTTGTTTTATCTTTTATTTTCTCTATCTTTTTAGTATCATCTTCTACTTTACTATTTTCTATTTTAGTAGCGATTGGTTTTAATGTTTCTTCGTTAACATTAGTAGCCATTAAATCACTTAGAAGTGTATTTGTATTATCTTCGGCTTTATCTATTTCTTCTCTTAACTCTTTAGAAGTAATAGTATTAATTAACTCTTCTAACTCTTCTTCATTTTCTATAGGTTTATGACGAAGTTTAGTTTCTTCTTTAAATCTTTCTAATTCTTCTTCACTACTTTCTAAAATATTATATTTCTCATTATGTAGTTTTCTTTTCTTTTCTAAATTATCTCTTTCTCTTAACTCTTTCGCTTCTTCTAAGACCTTATTTATATCATAAGTTTTACGTTCATTAGTATTATATACATAATTAAATTCATCAAGTTCTCTTCTAACGGGTGGTTTTTTTATATTTAAATCATAATCTTTAATTTGGTGATATCCTTCTCTTGTACGATAATTCTTTTTTGCAGAGTTTAATTCAATCGCTTCTATTTTAGAAACGTCTGTTAATGTAGTATATTTTTCTAGTTTTCCTAAATCATTATACAAGTCTTTATTTTTTTCAGTTCTACTTCTTGTTCTTGTATTATTATTAGAATTATCATAACGTTCCATTCTTCCCATGATATCACCTACTTTACTGTTACTTTAATAATAACATACTATTGAAAAAAATTAAAGTAGGCAAAAGGGGAAAAATAGGATATAATGTAAATGGAGGGATAAAAATGAAAGTAAAAGTTAATAAAGATGCTTGTATTGGCTGTGGAGCATGTGCAGCGATATGTGATGAAGTATTTGAAATTAATGATGAAGGATTAAGCGTAGCTAAGGTAGAAGAAGTTAAAGAGGAACTTCAAGATGAAGTTAGAGATGCTGCTGATTCTTGTCCTACTGCTGCAATTGAGGTTGAAGAAGGAGAATAAGAAAAACTACTTAATTTTGATAAAATAATAAAAGTATTTTTAGAAGGAGCTTTGTTTATGGCTTCTTTTTTTGATTTTAAACAATATATAAGTTGTTTATTTTAAAATTAATAATGTAATTAATTACTATTTTGGTGTAAACACCAAAATAGTAAAAACCGTTGTACTAACAACTTATTAAACAATTTTGTCGGTGCTGGGAAACCAATAACTAAGAAGACAACTAAAGATTTTAAAAGTAAAAGAAAATAAATATTGCGATTAATTGCGATTTTGGTGTAAACACCAAAATCGTTAAAAGTATATTAAAAAGAGTGAAAGTGCTATTATTTTTTTTAGATTTTTGTATACTTCTAAACAAATGTATGCTACATTATATGTATAAATGTTATAGAAAAGCTACTGATATATTTTTTATATATAATTAATTATATTAGTCAAAAATAGATAGGAGGGTTTGTGTATGACTAAAGAATTAGAAAAATATGAAGAAATGACTTTTGAAAAAATTAAGCATATTGATGATAATGGTAATGAATATTGGTATGCTAGAGAATTACAGCAAATACTTGGTTATAAAGAATGGAGATACTTTTCTGCTGTTATAGAAAAGGCTCAGGTCGCTTGTTCTCAAAGCAATAATTCAATTAATTCCAATTTTGGTGTAAACACCAAAATAGTAAAAACTGGTGTTTCTTCTAAGGCAATTATTGATTATAAATTAAGTAGATATGCTTGCTATTTAATAGTTCAAAATGCTAATCCAAAATATAAAAATGTTGCCTTAGGACAAACTTATTTTGCAGTACAAACTAGAAAAATGGAACTAACTGAAGAAGAATATGAAAAGTTAAGTGAAGATGAAAAACGTTTATACAGAAGAAAGCAAACTAAAGATGGCAATAAAATTTTATACAGGGTTGCTAAAGAAAAAGGTGTGAAGAACTTTGATAAATTTACTAATGCTGGATATAAAGGATTATATAATGGTGAAACTGCAAATGATATCGCTAAAAGAAAAGGATTAAGATATAGAGAAGATATATTAGATAATATGGGAAGTGTTGAGTTAGGGGCTAATGTATTTAGAATATCTCAAACAGAATCTTTACTTGAGAAGTAAGAAAAACCTAATGAAAATATAGCAACAGATACACATTATAGAGTTGGGAAAGCGATTAGAGATACTATCGAAAAATTAGGAGGTACTATGCCAGAAGATTTACCTACTCCTAAGAAATCTATAAAGGAACTTGAAA
>CALVUV010000019.1 GCA_944363685.1 uncultured Bacilli bacterium | reverse complement strand
CTTTTAATCTTAACATTTTTAAAAGTATTAGAAGGAATATCTCCTTTTACTTTAACTTTTAAATAATTACTAGTATGTCCTATACTAACACCATCTTTAACTTCTTCAAAAAGAACTTCTAAGGTTTCACCTATAAACTTATTAGCATATTCTTTCTCTAATTTCTTAGAAACATCAAGAAGCCTTCTTGCCCTATCTTTCTTAATATTACCATCTATATGTCCATCCATTTTACTTGCTACAGTTCCTTTTCTATCTGAGTATGGAAAAACATGAATCTTAGAAAAGCCAAATTTCTTAGAATTTTCTATAGTCTCATTAAAATCTTCTTCACTTTCATTAGGAAAACCAACAATAATATCTGTAGTTATAGATATATTAGGTCTAATCTTTCTAATTTCCTTTAATTTATTTTCAAAGTATTCTAAATCATATTTACGATTCATTAATTTTAAGATTTTATCACTACCTGCTTGTAAAGGAATATGTAAATGATCTACTATTACTTTATTATTTTTTATAATATCTAATACTTCATCAGTTAACTCAGTTATTTCAATACTTGATATTCTAAGTCTTTTTAAACCATCTATTTTAACCAAAGCGTTAAGTAAATCTGCAAAACTAGTATCAAGATCAACTCCATAGTGTCCTGTATGAATACCAGTTAATACTATTTCTTTAAAGCCTTTATTAACTAAAGCAGTTACTTCACTAACTACAGTATTTAAATCTTTACTTCTACACTTACCTCTAACATAAGGAATAATACAGTAACTACAGAAATTCTCACATCCATCTTGCACTTTAACAAAGGCTCTACACCTATTTTTAAAGTCTGTTATATACATATCTTCAAATTTTTCTTTATTAAGACCTACTCTTCTAATGGGTTCTTTATTAGTAAAATATAAATCAAGTAATTCTATTATTTTACTTTTATCTTTATTACCAATATAAATATCTATTCCTAAATCATCACTTGGATGATCTTCTACATAACAACCTAAGGCAACTATACAAGCATTAGGATTATTTCTTTTAATACGATTAATTATCTTTCTACTTTTAATATCAGCAGTATTAGTAACAGTACAAGTATTAATTATATAAACATCAGAGGTTTCATCTAAATTATTTACTACATCGTATCCTGCTTCTATTAGTTTTAACATAATATATTCGCTTTCATAAGTATTAACTTTACATCCCAATGTATAAACACATGCCTTCATTACATCACTTCCTCATCATATTAAAAATATTCTTTTATTTTACTTTTTATTTTATTACAAACTTTATGCTGACCATTACCATTAAGATGCAAGCCATCAAATAGGTCTTTAGATTCTAATAAATCATAAGCATCAATATAATCAACATTATTTTCTAGGCAAATTTCTTTTAATACAAAATCAAACAAAATGATTTTAGAATCCGAATAACATTTGTCCTTATTCCAAGGATAAAATTCTATTTCAGATTCATCTACTTTTGTTAACCCAATAAATAATATATTGTCAGTATATTTTTTAGCATTATTAATTAAACTAATAATATTATTTTCAAATGCTTCAAGAGAAACTTTTCCTTCACCATTTATATTTTGTGTATCATTAACTCCTACAGAAAAAGTGATTATTGAGTCTCTATCTTTATAATAAATCTTTTTACACTCATCATCAAATCTATTTTTAACATCTTCAGTAGTATCGCCACACATTTCAAAATTTAAAACATTATAATAATTATCACTAGAATCATGTTCTAAAATATGGCTTAATATATATTTATAATCAACAATTTCATCTCCAAAAACTAAAATATTTATTTCTTTCATATTAGTTTTCTATCCTTTCATTTTTACTAAATTCAATTAATTCATCAAAATCAGATAAATAGGTTTGGTCTTGTTTTACTCTATATTTTTCGTATTCATCTAAGGCTAAAGCATCTGCTATTTCTCTTTTTATTTTACCATTATCTTTTAAAATGTTATATTCATTTAGCTTTAAAAATAATTCTAATTTTTCTTTCCATTCTTTCATTGAAATAATATGCCCTAATTTAACTTGCCTTTCTGCATAATCTAAGTACATTGAAACTAAATTATTTAATTCAGTTATCTCTTCTTTACTTAAATAGTTTTTAGCAATTACAACATCACTTTCTAATATTTTACCTTTAGGAGCATTTTTCCAAGTCTGTAAGCCCATATTATCTTTATTAGCATCTACTCTATTGTAAATAATCTCAGGAGCAGTCATACCTGTAATAGCATAATGCAATTTATTTTGAACGTTTTTATAAAACTCTTTAGTAATCTCACTATCCTTATCATAATCATAACTACACTCTTTAAATATATCTGTTATTTTTTGATAAAATCTTCTCTCACTGGCTCTAATTTCTTTAATTTTAAGTAATAACTCATCAAAATAATCTTTTCCAAATTTCGGACCATTTTTAAGCATTTCTGTATTTACAACAAAACCTTTTTTTATATATTCTTTTAAAGTATTAGTTGCCCAAATTCTAAACTGTGTTGCTTCATAACTATTAACTCTATAACCAACGGCAATTATAGCATCTAAACTATAGACATTAGTATTATATTTTTTTCCATCATTAGCAGTTATTCGAATTTTTCGAATAACTGAATCTTCATTAAGTTCCCCACTACTAAATACTTCTTTTAAATGATAATTTATAGTATTTACTTTAACAGAAAAAAGCTCAGCCATACTCTTTTGAGATAACCAAAAGTTTTCATCATCATATAACACTTCTATTTTTACATTACCAGTTTTATTTTGATAAAAAATTATATCTTTTAAATTAGCAACTAAATTCATACATTTCACATCCTTACTTTTTAATTGGCGTATTTTAAATAGTTTTTAGCAATTTCTGTTTCACTTTTTGTTGGATAATCTCCTTTAAAATTAGTAAGCCCTAAATTATCTTTTGAAAAATCTATTCTATTAAAAAACTTCTGCTGCAGTATATCCACGAGTTGCATAATGCATTTTATTTTGAACAGTTTTAAAAAACTCTATTGATATCTTATCTTATTAAGAATATCTTAACAACTTAATCTTACTTCACAAATGTTTTAATGCTTATTATCTTAACATTAGAATGAATGTTCGTCAATGTTAAATTTGAAATAATGTAAAAAATTCAAAAACATCATTAGTTGTAATTTTAGTAAAGAAAATAATTAAAAAACCAATTAAAAGAAAAGGCCCAAAAGGTATCATATGCTCTTTATTTTTATATAACAAATATAAAGATATAGGTAATGCTATAAAACTAGCTAAAAAGATGCTTATAAGTCCTAAAAAAGGTTCTGTTGCAAGACCAATTACAAAAAGTAATTTAACATCTCCTCCCCCTAAAGATTCTTTTTTAAATAAACTATTACCAAACTTCATTAAAACAAACATAAAAAAGAATAATAAACTACCACTAAGTAATGAAAGTAATACTCCATCTAATCCTAATCTAAAAAACTGTATAATAATAATACTTATAGAAAAGAATACAATAACTTCATCAGGAATAATCATATAAGTTAAATCACTACTAAAGATTATCATAGTAAGTGCAACAAGAACCAAAGCTAATAAAAGATCTAAAGAAAAACCAAAACTATAATATGATAAAGCAAATAAAACCCCAGTAAAAAATTCAATAAAAAAACTTAAAGGACTTATCAACTTATTACAATATCTACATCTACCCTTTAAAAATATATAAGAAAATAAAGGTATTAAATCTAATCCCTTAAGTTCATGATGACACTTATCACAATAACTTCTACCTTTAATAAAAGATGTATTAGTAGATAATCTTAATCCAATACAACAAAAGAAAGACCCAAATACTAGGCCTATTATAAAGAAACAAATTATATATATTACTTCCATACTATCACCTATTGAATCTTTCCATAAATATCAAACATTGGAACAACTATTGATAAAAGAATAGTACCAACTATTAAAGCCAAGAACGCTATCATTAATGGTTCTATAAAACTTTGCATCTGTTTAACTAAAGTTTTATGTAATACTTGATAATAATTAGCAACCTTCTCCATCATTAACCCTAACTGTCCAGTCTTCTCTCCTGTAACAATCATCTCATATGCTGCAACTGGGAAAGCCCAACTACCTTTAAAAGATTCTGATATATTAGCACCCTTATTAAGATTAATAATTGTTTTAGCAATTAACTCTTTATATATTTCATTATTAGTAATCTTAGATAAGACTTCCATACTATCAGTAATAAATACACCATGATTTAATAAAGATGCAAAAGTCTTAGTAAAGTTATATACTTCATTATAAATAACTATCTTACTAAATACAGGTATATGCATAATAATAAGCTGAACATTTTTTCTAAAACCTCTTTTATGTTTATATAAATAAATAAATATCAAAACAAATATACCTAATCCTAAAATAATGAAAAGATAATAATTAACGATAAAGTCAGAAGCACCCATTACAAAAGTTGTAATAGCAGGAATCTCAGCATCATTATCTCTATACATATCAACAAAGCTTGGAACAATACTAACAAGAATAAAGATAATAACACCAATAGCAATACAAAGAACAATAATTGGATATGTCATAGCAGATATCATCGCTTTTCTAGTCTCTTCTTTAGATGTATAATAATCTGCCATATCATCCAAAACAGATGTCAAATCACCTGTAAGTTCAGCAGTTTTAATCATATTAACTAAAAGTGTTGGAAATTTATCTCCCTGTTTTTCCATCGCTGTTGATAAATTTTCACCTCTTAAAAGTTCATATACAACTTTTTGATATATTTTTCTCTGCTCTGGTTTCTCACTTTGCTTTTCCAAAATCCTAACTGAATCTATTAAAGAAATACCAGCTTTTAAGTAAGTAGATAACTGAGTAAGAGAAAAAGACAAGTCAGCAGCATTAAATTTACCACCAATATTAACATCAATATCATAGGCTTTACGAGGAACAACTTCTAATACTTCATAGCCTTCATTTTGCAAAAACAACCTAACTTCATCAGCACTTGGCCCTTCAAAAGTACCATTAAGTATTTTCCCCTGACTTCCTTTAATTTTATATCTAAAAGAAATAGATGGTTCTTTATTAAGATTTACTTTTTTAGCAGTTGATATATTCTGTTCAGCCATTAAAGCTTCAACTTCTCTAATCGCACTATCTTCATTATCTTTCGCTTTATTTCTAGCACTTCTTTTCTCACTAGTTTTACCCCTACTAAGTTTATCAATAACTGCTAAAACACCACTATAAGCATAATTTAAAATACGTTTAGGAGTAAGTAATATGTACCTAACAACGTGATATATAAATATAAACGGCATTGCAACTATTTCCATATCAACTTCTCCTTCCTATTCTAAAACAATTATACCACTCTATTAAACTTATCACAAGTAATAAATTTTTATCATATATTAAAGTAAAGGTGATAATATGTATAATGATTATTATAACAATAATATGGGAAATTCTATGATGTGGCAAGGACTACCAAAAAAACACTTTAGCTGGAATAATATTTTAAACAATACTCAAAGAACATTAGGAATAATCAATCAAGCGATACCATTAATCTATCAAGTAAGACCTTTAGTAACTAATGCTAGAACACTATTTAGAGTAGCAAATGCTATTAATGAAAAAGATGAAATTAGTAACGAAGAAACAAATGAAAGCTATACTAATTCCTACAAAGAAGAAAAAGATAGTAATGGACCTATATTTTACTTATAGGATTTACTATCTTTTTACTTAATATAAAATAATAACTTTTTTAAATTATATAAATTTTTATATAGTTTTTTGTGATGTTTGCATATTAGCATATTTCTGATTATTAGAATATAATTGTTGCTGATAATTAGTAATAGCCCAGTTATATCTTTCTATATTATCCTCAATAATTCCTCTTTCACGAAATTTTTTTTCAAATAAGCAAAGATTAATAGTAGAACACAGAAACGCAGAGCCTTCACTATCAGCTGTAATCTTAGAATAACAATCCTTCAAAGCATTATCATTATTTTGGTAATAATCATATAATGCTGCAACATACCCAGCACTTTCAGTAACTTCATCTAAAGGTGTTAGAGTAGTTGCAAAAGTTGCAAGAACATTAATATCATCAACATCAAGTTTATTTATTGAATCTTCTTCTAATCCAAATAATTCAGCATCATAACGTTTTACATAAAAATACTTTTTCTCCATACAATCCTTCTCCTTTATATTTCTCTAAATAAATAGACATTTTCTTTTAAAGTTTGATTAAGAATAGTAAAGTCTCTATTTGAAACAAATACTCCTCCCATATGTTTATAGAAATTATTTGCATTGGTATTATCACTTAAACATCCAACAATCATACTATTAAATCCCATCTTCTTAACTTCTTCTAAAGCTCTTTTAAATAGTATTTTTCCATAACCTTTATGTTTAACTTCATCTAATAAATATAATGATTTTAATTCACCCATATCTTTATCAGTTTTACACACTCTAAACATACCTACATATTTATCATTTACTTTTAAAAGAAAAGCTTTATATAAAGGTTTATTTATATTATTCTTCATTCTTTCTATAGATTTATTAATCTCTTCTTTAGTATTAATTAATTCTAAAAAGTAATCATCGACTATTCCTTTATAAGTTTGCTTCCAAGCTAAAGAATTAACTTTTACATAGAAATTAACATTATCAACACTTAATTCTTCAAGTTCATAACTCATCTTTTTAATTCAATCTCTTCCTTAAATAAATTAATAAACTCATCTATACCTACTGTAGTAGTATCTTTCTCACCATGCTTTCTATAACTTACAGTATTATTGTTTTTCTCTTCATCACCAAGTATAAGAGTATAATTAATCTTTCTAGTTTGAGCTTCTCTAAGTCTATAACCAAGTTTCTCATTACGATCATCAAGTTCTACCCTAAAACCATAAGATTTTAATTTTTCTACTACTTCTTTAGCGTAATCTCCTTGATATTCACTAGAAACAGGAATAACAATCGCTTGAACAGGTGCAACCCAAAGTGGATACTTACCTTTAGTCTCTTCTATCAAGAAAGCTGTAAATCTATCAAAAGTACCAAAAATCGCTCTATGAATAACAACTGGTGTCTTCTTTTCACCATCTTTATCAATATAAGTTAATTCAAATCTTCTAGGTAAAAGGAAATCTAATTGACAAGTAGATAATGTTACTTCATTACCAACTGCAGGTTTAACTTCTACATCTAATTTAGGACCATAGAAAGCTGCTTCTCCAATTGCCTCAAAATATGGAATCTCTAACTCATTAAGAACTTCTCTAAGTTTATTTTCAGCCATATCCCACATTTCATCATCATCAAAGTATTTCTCTTTATCTTCTTTATCTCTTAAAGAAAGTCTAAATTTATAGTCCTTAATACCAAAATCTTTATAGACATCAAGTATTAAATTAACAACCTTCATAAATTCATCTTTAATCTGTTCTGGAGTAACGAATAAATGAGCATCATTTTGACACATGCATCTAACACGTTCTAATCCTTTCATTGCCCCACTCGCTTCATATCTAAAATCAGTAGCAAACTCTCCTATTCTAACAGGTAAATCACGGTATGAATGTAATTTATTTTTATAAATTAACATATGATGAGGACAATTCATTGGTCTTAAAACAAATTCTTCATTATCAACCTTCATCATTGGAAACATATTTTCTTTATAATGATCCCAGTGTCCTGAAGTCTTATATAAATCAACTGTTCCAACACAAGGTGTATAAACATGATTATAACCTAGCTCTTGTTCTTTTTTATAAATATAATTTTCAAGTTGTTTTCTAAGTAATGCTCCATTAGGTAACCACATAGGCATACCAGCACCAACTAATTCATGAGACATAAATAACTCTTGTTCCCTACCAATTTTACGATGATCTCTTTCCTTAGCTTCTTCTAATTCTTTTAAATGATTATCTAAATCCTCTTTATTTAAGTAACATACTCCATAAATACGTTGTAACATTTTATTCTTAGAATCACCTTTATAGTATGCTCCACTTACTTTTAATAGTTTAAAATGTTTTAACTCTTTAGTATTTTCAATATGAGGTCCACGACAAAGGTCTGTAAAATCACCTTGTGTATAACAAGTAATAACTTCATCATCACTAAGTTCATTAATTAAATCTATTTTATAAGGATCATCTTTAAACAAATCTAATGCTTCATCTCTACTTAGTTCTTTTCTTACTATTTTTTTATTTTCTTTAGCAATTTTTTTCATTTCATTTTCTATTTTAGGTAAATCTTCATCAGTTAATGTTTTATCACCTAAATCAATATCATAGTAAAACCCATCTTCAATTACTGGTCCTACCCAAAATTTAGCATCAGGATATATTTTTTTAACAGCCTCTGCTAATAAATGCGCACAAGAATGATTTAGTGGCATTAATTTTTCATTTTCTTTAATATTTATCATTTTTCATCTCTCCTCTTAACTAATTTTTTATTTTCTTCATTTTCTATTTCTAATGGTATAAAACTACATATATTTTTTTCGTTACATATTTTTAATGAGATTGTATCTCCTATATTATAAACAATATTATCTTTCGTATCAATCAAATAATCTTTTTTTAAATTAATTTTATATCTATCATTAGTATATATTAATCCCATTATTCCACCATCAAGTCTTACAAAAGCACAATTCTTAATAACCTGAGTCAAATTACCAACAATAGAAGTATTAGAAAGTTCAGTTAATATAGCATAACTTGTTTCTTTCTCAACATTTTCAGCAGCAATTTGTCGTTCTGTCAAATGTTTAGAAAGTACAGGCAATCTTTTCCTTAATGAATCTAATATAATTTGACCTTCTTCATTGTAATTAATAATGGCATTTAAAGAATAATGATTTAATAAATCTGGCCCTCTCCTAATTGGTGAAGTAAATGTTGCATATCTATCTAATCCCAGGCCATAATGACCGATACTTTTACTATCATAATAAGCTCTTGTCATTGACTTTAAAACTATTTCTGAAATATATGTTGCCTCTTCTTTACTTGTTGTAGATAAAATTTTTACCAGAACTTTTTTCAAAGCATTAGGATTGGTCATTGAATTTAATTTATGAATCAATAATTTTTCATTTTTTAAAGTGGATTTTAGTTTTTCTAATCCCATAATCGTGGGTGGTTCGTGATTTCTATAAACAAAAGGTAAATCCAAATAGTATGCATAATCTGCAATTGTTTTATTAGCTATAATCATAAAATTTTCAATCATTGATTGTGCAGGTCCTTTTTCATTTTCGTGCAACGATATAGGATTGCAAAACTCATCAGTATTAAAACAAATTTCATTGGTTTGCAAAAATAATGATCCATTTTCTATTCTCTTATTTTGAATAATGTTAGATAATTTTTGCATTCTAAATAACATTTGATAAAATGGAAAATAGTCATAGTCATAATCTTTACCTAGCAACAAATTATTAACACAATCATAACTCATCTTATAATCACTATTAATTATACTATTAAATATTTCAAAATCTAAAACATTACCATTTTTATCTATTTTCATCATACAAGTTAAAGCAAATTTATCTTTATGAGCATTAAGAGAACAAAGCCCATTAGATATTTTTGGATGAAACATAGGTATAACCATATCAAGTGGATAAACACTTGTTCCTCTTTTTATTGCTTCATTAAATATTGTTGAATCAAATGGAACATAATTCGAAACATCAGCAATACTTACATACAAATAATAATAGCCATTTTTTTCTTCTAAACTAATTGCATCATCTAAATCTTTAGCATTAGCAGAATCAATTGTTACAGTCATTAAATTACGCAAATCTCTTCTTTTTCCAAAATCTAAATTATTATTTAAAATTATAATATTCTCAATATTGTCTATTAAATTTTTGTCAAATTCTAAATCAAAATTATTTTCTGTTGCACTATTTATGGTTGCTTCGTTATAAATTGATTTGATTTGTTCTTTTATATCAAGATAATATTTATCATCTTTTTTTCTTATAGAAGCTAAAACAATTGTTCCTTCATCATATTCATCTTTAGGAATAGAATTTATTTCAAAATATGCCGTTCCTAAAGGTATCCATTTTTTAATTCCATTATATTGTACACATTTGAAAATATGATTTTCACTTTTTCTTTCAATAATATCTAAAACTCTAATATCTCTTGTTGAATTCTTATTATCTAATAGTATCGTAACCAAATCTCCTGGATAAGCACTTTGCATATTTTGACTTCTAATATAATATCTTTCATTTTTTATTTGAATATAATATTTACCAGATAAATATTCTTTTTTTATTTTTCCTTTAGCCAAATATTTGTCTTTTTGAAATCCTTCTTTTGTTACAACTCTAATAATGTCTCCTTCAATATATTCTTTATGTTTTTTTGAATTTTTATTCTCTTTTTTTACGACATATATAATATCATCTTTTTTCAATTTATATTGTCTGTAATTCTTAATATTAATTCTATGATTATTATCAATACTTATATAAAAATTGCCTTTGTTAGAAATTTTTAATTTTCCATGATATAAATCCGAATTATAGGGAACTTTAAAATACATATTATTTTGAAAAATTATTTTTCCATCTTTTTCTAATTCATATAGAGCATCTAAAAATAAATCCTTATCATCATCGGATATTTTAAGTGCTTTATATAAAGAATTTATACTTGTCGCTTGATTATTTTTTCGAAAATAATTTTCTATTAGTTCTATTATATTCATAATATCTTCCCCATAACTTTATACAAAAAAAGGATGATATCTAGGAGTGCTTACAACACGGATACCATCCTTTTTTTAACTTAATTTATATAACGGTGCTAACCGGAATTACTTTGCATAATTCTACTCATTAAGGTAGTAATAAAAGAGCTTTTCTTAACTTTCACCAACCGTTAAGTCTCTACGATTAAAAGTATTCTTTTACCGAGTCCTTAATTAATAACGTATTTACAAATATAATTTTACTACAAAATTGATAAATGTCAAACTATTTTTCACTTCTTCCTTCATTTAATAAAGTATCAAGAGTAACTAAAGTAAAACCTCTCTGTTTAATATAGTTTATTAAAATATTAAGTTCAGATAAATTACTATCAGAAAGATTTACTTTAATAATACTACCATTTCTTAAATTTCCTTTAACACTTGCATAAATATTTTCATCTAATTTTAAAGTAGGAATAATAGTATGCATAGATAAACTATTACATAAGTTTAAAACTTCTTCTCTATCATAATCTGCATAACAATATTTAGGAGCACTACCACTAATAGTTTCTAATTTGTATAAGGAATTTTTAAATAACATTTCATCATAACTTTTATCATAACTAAGTAATTCTAATTCATATTTTTCTTTATTTAAATTACTAAACATAGAATAATTTTCTTCCAAAACAGTTCCATCAATAAAGAAAGTAGCACTGATAGAAGTAGAATCTATTATATTAATTAATTTTTCTAAATAAGTACTATCTTCTATAGTAAATATTAAAGCTATATCGGTAGTAACACCATTACCACTAGATATATATTTATCATAATAATCATCTATAGATATATTAGGACTAACTTCATCAAAGACAAGTAAACTTTCATTATAACTACCATAATTTTTCATCTTTTTAAAACTCTCTTCTAAATTAACTTTCAAGCCATTATAACCAGGAACTATTGTATTGTTAACAATCTTAGCATTAATAGCTTTTTCTTCACTATTAACTTTATTTTCTTTTATTTCTTTCATTATAGGGTCATTAGATTCTAATATAACAATCGCTTTTTCTGTATAATAAAAAGAAAAGAGCAAGGCCATTATTACTAACAATGCTTCCCCTACTTTTTTAAAAGACTTCATTAGTATCACCCATAATAATTTTATTTAAGTGATTACTAATTTATTCTAACTTAAGGGATACATCGAAAAGTAAACATCACTTGCTCTTCTACTAATTCTTCTTGTAACTAAAGTTGAATAACTATTACGAGGATTTTCCCAGGTTGAATTAGGGCTAGTAACTGTTATTGATATCTTAGGATTCGTTGATGGAGCATATCCAACAAAAGCAGTTGATACTGTATCTGTATCATTAATTCCATCTCCATTAGTATCAGCAGCACTCTGACTAGTACCTGTTTTACCACTAGGATCATAATTATCAGCAATATATTCTCGTCCCAATCCATAACTTGTATTCATAACAGCATAAAATCCTTCTTTAACTCTATTTAAATATTCAGAAGTTGTGTTAATTCCATTCAAAATATTTGTTTCGAATGTATATATAACATCTCCTAATGTTTCATCATCTGTAGATGCCCTTACTTCTTTAAGCAAATGTGGTTGTAACCTGTTACCACCATTAGCAAAAGTTGAAATATATTGTGATAACTGAATTGGCGTATAAGTATCATACTGTCCCATAACAAAATCAAGAAGTAAACCAGGTGCTTTGTTGTCACTAGTATATCCTAAAGACTCAACTGGTAAATCAATTTCAGTCTTAACCCCCAAACCAAATTCTTTAAAAGTATTTCTATATATATCAAAAGCTCCTTCGTTAATAACCAATGGTTTATTATACTCATAATTAGCTCCTGCTACTTTCATAGCAGTTTTAAACTGATAAACATTACTAGATAAAGCTAAAGCATCAATATCATTAATTCTACCTAAAGTTCTCCAAGAACATTTCTTTTGTGTTCCTGCGATTTTAATACATTCATCTACTTGATACTCACCCGGAGTAATCGCTCCTGTATTATAACCTACTAACATACTAGCACCTTTAACAACAGAACCACTTGTCATAGGATCAGTCATAATACCAGTAGTACAATCAACCGTTTTATATCCACCATTACCATCACTCACTACTTGTCTACCTGCCATCGCAAGTATCTCTCCGGTATTAGGATTTTGAATAACAGCATAACTCCTATCATAATACTCTGTATTTGCTTGAGTTTTTGTTGTCAATACTTCTTCATTTAATATAGCTTCTAATTGTTGTTGTAATTCTATATCTATAGTAAGTACTATATCATTACCTCTTTTCCCTTCAGAAACAAGCTCTAACTCATGAGAATTAACAGTCTGATAAATGGCCTTCTTTCCTCTTAAATATTCTTCATATTGCTCCTCTAAATAACTAGTACCAACTGTATCATTTAATGAATACCCCTTAGCAATATACTCATCCCTCTCTTCACTAGGAATAGTACCAATATTACCTAAAATAGTCCTAAAAGTATCTCCATAATTATAAACTCTTTCCCAATCAAGCCTTGTATTAAAACCAGGAAGTGACTCATTATTTTCTGCTATATAAGCATATTCCTCTTCTGTAACATCCTCATTTTTGATAATTTTATCATCATAAGAATAACCATTATTCATCAAATAATATAAATAACTAGCTTTAATATCAGCTTCAGTAAAAGCAGCTAACTCTTCATCAGTAACTCTTTCTATTTTAAGTTCATATATATCATCACTATCAAGTTTTCTTTGTTCATATTTCTCCCATTCACTCTTTTTTATTCTATCATTCATATTACTACTATTTTTAGCAACAAAAAACTCTCTTTTACTTCTATCTGTTACCTTATCATAATTTAAAGATAAATGTTCTGAAACTGTATAAGCAAGTTCTATTTCCTCTTCAGTACCTCTACTTTTATCTTTATTGTAGTAAATAGTCTTAACTGCTTTATTATCAACAATTACTTTTCCATTACGATCTAATATCCTCCCCCTTGGTGTACTAGATCCTTCAACAGTCTGGGTAGCAAGAGTCGCTAATTCTTCTTCATATTTACTCTGTTCTCTTAACATTACTTGGTATAATCTAAGAGAAATAATAGTAAATAGAATAACTAAAATAGCACCTAAAAATATAAAACGCTTTTTATATGTTAACTGATTAACTGTATAGTTTCTCTCAGGTTTATTAATTTTCTTACTATTAACTTTTTGTTTTATTTTCAAAAAACCACCCTCTTTCTTTACTAGTTTATCACATAATTTAAAAATTACTACATATAAATTTAATAAAGGTGAGAAAATTGATAGAAAGAATAATAAAAAATAATATTAAAAACTTAAATTATCATTTAGTAATGGGTTATTTAGAAAGTAAAAATATTTATCCTACTGAGGATGAAGCTATTATTATCACTAATTTTTTAAAAGAAAATTATAATATTTTATTAAAAGATAATAGTATCTTATTAAATTTAAAAGGTAATATTAGAGATAATATTTATTATGAAATATCTAATATTTTAATTAATTTAAAAAATAGTTATTTGTAAAAAGCTGCTACAATCAGTAACAGCTTTTTATTAATTTACAGGATAAACAGAAACTTGTTTCTTATCTCTTCCCTTACGTTCAAACTTAACAATTCCATCTATTGTTGTATATAATGTATCATCATTACCACGTTTTACATTAACACCAGGAAATACTTTAGTTCCTCTTTGACGATAAATAATGCTTCCTGCTGTAATAAATTCTCCATCACTTGCTTTAGCACCTAATCTACGTCCAATAGAGTCACGTCCATTAGATGTTGAACTTTGTCCTTTTTTATGTGCAAATAATTGAATATCTAATTTTAAAAGATTCACTTTGGTCCCTCCTTACTTTATTTCGATATTATCTTTATATTTTAATTCTAATTCCTTAAGTAGTCTAACCATATTTTTAAGTAAAGATTGTGTAACTCTATCATTACTTAAAACTTTTATAGTTAAACCCTTACTACTAGCAAGATAAGTAATAGTACTTTTATCAATAGTAAGAATACCATTAATTGTTGTAGTAACAATAGAACTAACAGCACTACAAACGATATCTTTACCATA
>CALVUV010000018.1 GCA_944363685.1 uncultured Bacilli bacterium | reverse complement strand
TTAAGTAGTATTATTGTTATTATCTTTATTATTCTTATGATTTTCTTATTTAATACTAATAGTAAAGATAAAGATATTAAAGATGTTAAAAAAAATGAAACTAAGGAGGAAATCTCTAAAGAAGAAGATAATAAGTTTAGTAAATTATCTTATTATAAGGAAGAAAATTTAGATAGATATAAGAGTTATCAAAATACTAACTCTGATTTAAGTATTGAAGATATTGTTACAAGAGTTAATTTAAACTTAGATAAAGATCCTTATACTGATACTATTCCTTCTACTAATTTAAATACTAATTATTTACTAGTTAATAAGTTTAATTACTTAGATAGTAACTACATACCAGAAAACTTAGAACTACTTGATAATAGTTATTCTAAAAGTGGTATTTACTTAGTTAAAGAAGCGAAAGATAATCTTGAAAAATTGATAAATGATGCTAAGAATGATGATATGAATATTAGAGTAATCTCTGCTTATAGATCTTATACTTATCAAGAAAACTTATATAATAATTACGTTAAAAATGATGGTGTAGAAAATGCTGATACTTATTCTGCAAGGCCAGGATACTCTGAGCATCAAACAGGACTTGTTGTTGATGTAACAAGAGCTTTTGATGATTTTAATAATTTTGAAAATACTGATGAGTATAATTGGATATTAGAAAATGCAGATAATTATGGATTTATTTTAAGATATCCTAAAGATAAAGAAAATATTACTACTTATAGTTTTGAAGCCTGGCATTATCGTTATGTAGGTGTAGAACTTGCACAAAAAATAAAGGCTAGTAACCTAACCTTTGATGAATATTATGTAAGATATTTAGAAAGTGATAGAAATTAGTTTTATTTTATAAATGCATGTAAGATACTTGCATAAAAGTTACTTATGTGATAAGATGTATATGTAAGAAAAATTTTCATACAATATAAAAAGAGGAAATACTTAACTGGCGTAAGTTGAGTACTGCCCCTATTATTGGTTTCAGTACTTAATCTATGATAGATTGAGTACTTTTCTTATATAATTTATTTTACAAATAGTAAGATAATTAATAAGAAGATAACAATGAATAGCCCAAGTACTAAAAAGTCTGTTTTCTTCATATTATCAGGCCTCCTCCTGTTTAAGAGTAGGCAAGTACTCAATAGTTAAGATTCCCCTACAATTATAGTATCATATTAATTTCTATAGCACAAGAGAAAAAAGTAATAAAAAAGTTACGATTTTTCGTAACATAATTTCTTTAATAACTATATTAAGAAAATTATAATAGTTAAATGTCAATCTTTTAAATTTCTTAAACTTTCAAATGATTTAATTTTATTTTCTTTAAAAGAAGTCTTTCCCTCTTTAATCATCATTATAATTTCATCTATATTAAACCATTTAACCTTTGATAATTCTTCTTCTTGGATGATAAATTCATCTTCTTTTTTATTGCATTTAACATAATAGAAATAAGTTATATGAGAATTACTATCTTTAATAGTGACTTCTTTTTCACCATATGGAATTAACTCTTCAATAGATACATCTAGTCCCACTTCTTCTTTTATTTCTCTTAAGGCAGCTTCTTCTAAAGTTTCATAAGCATCAACATGTCCTGCACAAAGTCCCCATTTATTAGGATTAAACCTTTTATTAGCACTTCTTTTCTGTAATAAAATTTCTTTCTTATCATTGATAATAAATATCCCTACTTCATTATGTAGTAAATTTTTATCATGTGCTTCTTCTTTATCCATAACTTGTCCTGTATAATTTCCATTTTCATCTACTATCTCAATTAATTCCATATTATTATTCATCTCCAGTTTTAAAACAATTTATCTACTTCACATGTTTTTTAGTATATCAAGAGAAAAAGAAAAGACAATTACTTGTCCTTCTTTAACGCTTCTTCTATATCATTTTTATTAAGTCTTAATGTTTCTTGTATTACTCCAGTTGCATTAAAACACATACCAAGGGTAAATATATAAGCTAGTATATAGACCCAAATTAATAATACTAAAATATTAGACATACCACCATAAAAAACATTATAATTAGCAAAGTAGTCTACATAAAAAGCATATATCTTAGAACTTAATAACCACATAATAGTTGTAAATAAAGCGCCAGGAATAGTACTTCTACTACTTATTTTAGTATCAGGAGCAATTGTATATAGAAGTTTTAAATTATAATATATTAAGAATAATGATATTGGATATTTTAAAACATGATAAACTCCTTCTATAATATTACTAGCATTATTATTGTGAATAGAATCAATTATCAACTTAACTAAAACATCACCAAAAGCAGGTACTAAGATTAAGAATACAAGTAGCGTAACTAATATTATAGTCATAAGTACTGCTTTAGCACGTTTTTTAATTTCACTATTTCCTTTTACTTTATAAATCTCATTAGAAGTATTTACAATAGAATATGTACCATTACTTGCTAAGATAAATGCTGCTATAAAAAAGACTATTACATTAAAACTTAGCATATTTGTATTAGCAGTTGGAACTAAATATTCTAAAACATTACTTGGAACAACAGATTCTATTGTTTCTTTAATAGAAGTGGCAGGAAGTCCAAAACCACTACCTATAGTTACTACTAGAGTTATTAAAGGAATAATAGAAATAACAAGAAAAAAAGCAAGCTGACCTGGTAGAATTCTCATTTCAGGTAATTTAATTATAGAAATAACTCTTTTCATAAAAATTCTTATTTTCTTACTTTTTTTCATTATTATCCCCTACTTCAATCCTTGTTTTTTTGTCATCATTTCAAGTGTCGCTTCATTAATAGCATCATCAAGTGTCTTAATATCATCTTCAATCATACTATAGCCTACACTAGCACCAAAATCATATGGTAAGTTTTTCATTTCTTTCTCTAATTTTTTAGCATATGTATCTACTTGTCTTTCACTATATCCAACTAAATATACTAAAAATTCATTTCCATCAGTTCTAATTATCTCACTGTTTTCAAGTTGGGTATTAACTAAAGTAGAAGCTGCTGTAACAATAAGTTTATCTCCTTCTTCATGTCCATAATTATCATTAACATATTTAACATTGTTAAGATCAATCATAACAACTGCTTGTGGATATACATGGCTTGCTTCCCATTCAGGAGATTTTTTATTTAAATAGTTTCTATTTTTTAGAGATGTTAATAAATCAGTATATTTATGTCTATCTTCTTTCTTTACTTTTTTAACTTTTCTTTTATATTTAAAATAGAAATATAAAATACAAAGAGCAATTAAAGGAATAGAAACTATTAATAAAATAATTAAGAATAATCCCATGAAACTACTTCTTTCCACAAGTGATCTATTAATACTAGCAAGACCACTATTACGATAATTGTAGTATGAATTAGTTGTAATTATATAGTTGAATAAATTATAAAAAGTATTATTATTATCTTTTACCATAAATTTATAATCATTCATCATAATATCTTCATATAAAACATCATAATCTTTAAAGGTACTATTTTTATATAGATTATAAACTTCTTCATCAATAACTAGTAATTTATCATTACTATTTTTAACTAGATCACTATTTGTATCATAAGTAGTAATATCACTTCTACTATTACTTTCAAAATAATTATATAAAGAAGTATCACTAATCATAGCAATATCCATATCTTTTAAACTTTCAAATGAGGTAACCACATTTTCTTCTTCTCTTTTACCTAAAACAACGTATTTTTCAATGAACGTTGATATAGTGTCTTTATATTCTTCATTTTGGTCACCATAATTATAATAATCAAAATAGAAATCAATATCACCCTTTTTTATTGCTTTACGTAAAGCTTCTTTGCTACTATATTCTTTATAAGTAAAACTAATATTAGTAAGTCTACTCATCCTATTTAAATATTCACCAGCAATACCAGAAACTTTACCATCAATTTCTACTTCATATGGATAATTTTCTACATAACCATAAACATAGTTTTTCTTAACTAAATCTGTTTCTTCACTAGATTTAAGTTCATTTTCTTTAACATAATAATCAAAATAAACATTATTATATTCATTTACATAATTATTATTTTTCCATTTATTAAAATATTTTCTAATAATAGTATTAAGTTTTGCATTAGACTTATCACCATTTAATGTTAAAACTAGTTTTTTACTCATTTCTGTAAAATAATAATTTATGTAATATGTATTATTTTCAATAGTTTTATTTAAATACATTATATTAGGTACAATAATCATTCCTACTTCATTATTATCTAAAGCTTTAAATAATTCATCTATATTTTGATATGATTTAAAAGCAAGATTAGTTCCTGTTTTTAAATAATAACTAATCTCTGCTACATCATTTTCAAAAACACCAAATGTAACATTTGAAAAGTCTGATACTTTATTAATTCTACGATGTTCCTTACCAATAGCAATATAACCATCTGTAGCAATTAATAAATCATTGTTAGATAGCTTATCTTCATTATCTAATATTCTAAAACTATAGGAATTATCTAGCTCTTTATCATCATCTTTTAAATAAGCTATTTTATTAAATTCTAAACCTACATTTTTCTCAAAATCATTTAAAAAGCTAAAGAATACGCCTTCTCCATTTAAACCATAAAGAGGGTAATCGTTAATGACATTAATATCAATCATAGTACTATCGTTTTCTTCTACCCACCTTTTTTCATTAACAGTTAAAGAAGTTTCTTTATCTTCTCTATTATAATAAATATAAACACCAATAAAGACTATTAGAATAACAAAAAAAGGAATTATAATTAAAGTTTTCTTTTTCATAAGTACTCCTATCTATCTTTAGACCAAGAAAAACTATCTTTGTCTTCGTGTTTATATCCTATAATTGGAAAACTTGCATCTTCATTATCTTTACTAATAAATACTTGAATATCATAATAACTAGTTTGTTTCTTTTTTAAGTTATCTGTAATAGTAGTAGTTAAAGATTTAGCAGTATCTAAAGCTACATCATCATTAACTGTAATTAAAATATTTAAAATTCTTCCTTTTACATCACAACTAGCTTCTTTTACTGTATCAAGATCTTCTAAAGCACTAATTATATCATCTTGATTAGAATCAGTAATTTCAACTTCTTTTATACCATCAAGTCTATCTCCATAAATTGCTCTTGCTTCATTTGGGAAAAATGTTAATTTAATAGCAAAGACTAATATTACAAAGATTAAACAAATAATAAATGTAATTACGGCAAGTTTATTTTTTTTAATAAATTTTTTCATATTCTCACTTCCTAGTATAATTATTATATAATATTATTTACAAGTTATCAATTACTTATTTAGTTCATTTTCTAACATATCACTGGCAAGTTTTGGATTAACTGCACCTTTAGTTTCTTTCATTACTTGTCCCATTAAGTATTTTAAGGCTCTATCATGACCAGATTTATAGTCATTTACACTATCTGGATTATTTTCTATTACTTTAGTAATTACTTCTTTAATAAATGAATCATCAGTAATATTTTCTATCTTAAATTCCTTTTTTAATTCTTTAAGTGTTAAATCATTCTCCATTAAAGAGTCTATTAAATCTTTAACATTTTTATTAGATATTTCTTTATCTTCTAGAGCTTTAACAACACTTACTAATTTTTCATATGAAAGATGAGTATCAGTTATTACTTTATTATGTTTATTTAAATATGAAGAAATATCTGATAGTAAAAGATTTACTGCTGTTACATAATTAGTTTCATAGTCTAATAGTCCTAAGAAATAATCATTTAAACTTCTATTATTAATTAGTTTTTCTATTTGTAAAGAAGATAGACCTACTTTACTATATTTTTCTCTTAATTCATCTGGTAGTAAAGGTAATGTTTTAAGAGCATCATCAATAAATTCATCAGTAAGTATTAAATAAGGAATATCTGGTTCAATAAAATAACGGTAGTCATTTCCTGTTTCTTTTACACGCATTAGTAAAGTTTCTTCTAACTTATCATCAAATCTTCTAGTTTCTTCATTAATCTTACCATTATTTTCAAGAACTTTTTCTTGTCTTTCTATTTCTTTTTGGATTGCAAGACCAACATTACGAATAGAACTTATATTCTTAGTTTCTGTTCTTGTACCTAGATTTTCATTTTTACTAATAGAAACATTAGCATCACACCTCATACTTCCTTCTTCCATTTTACAATCACTTATATTGGCATAGAATAATAATTCTTTTAACTTAGTAAGATAAGCCATTGCTTCTTTATCATTACTAATACTTGGAGTGGTTACTATTTCTATTAGAGGTACCCCTGCTCTATTAAAATCAAGTAAACTAACATTTCCACGATGAGCACTTTTACAAGTATCTTCTTCTATATGAATATCAGATATACCTATTTTTTTCTTAATTCCATCTACTTCTATTTCTACATAACCATCTGTTCCAATAGGTGTTCTATTTTGGGTTATTTGATAGTTTTTGGGATTGTCTGGATAGAAATAATTTTTACGATCAAAATGCATTTTTCTATTAATTTTACAGTTTAAAACTTTACAGGCTCTAATGCCTTGTCTTATTATTTCTTTATTAAGAGTAGGAAGTGTTCCAGGATATCCTAAATCTATTACATTAACAGAAGTATTAGTAGCCATACCATAAGAGTTAGCACTACTAGAAAATAGTTTACTCTTACTTTTTATTTCAACATGAACTTCAAGTCCTATAGTTGGAATATAGTTACTCATTTAAAACACCTCCTCAATATAACTTGCAAGACGATAAATAGTTGCCTCATCAAAGGCTTTACCTATTATGTGTAGACCTATAGGTAAATTTTCACTGTTTTTACCAACAGGAACTGACATAGCAGGAAGGCCTGCCATATTTACAGGTATTACTAATACATCATCCATAAAAGCTTTATGAGGGTCATCTTTAGTAACACCTAATATAGGTGCAACTCTTGTAGTTGTTGGCCCAATAATTAAATCATAATCTTTAAAAATTCTATTAAATTCTTTAGTAATATCATCTCTTACCATCAAGGCTTTATCATAATAAACTTTTGCATTTTCGCCACTTAGAATGTATGAACCTATCATAATTCTTCTTTTAACTTCATTACCAAAGCCTTCTCCTCTAGTTTTAGCATACATTTCGTCAATATTATTAACATCACTTGCTCTATTACCATAACGTACACCATCAAAACGAGCAAGGTTACTACTAGCTTCAGCCATAGCAATTATTTGATAAAGGTTTACCGCTGTATCTAAGTATCTCATATCTATAATATCAACGACTGCACCATTTTCTTGTAAGTAGTTAATTACTTCTTTTATTCTATCTCTAACTTCTTTATCAACAATATCACTAATAAAATATTTTGGTAAGGCTATTTTCATACCTTTAATGTCTTTGCCAATAAGTCTTGTAAAGTCTTCTTTTTCCCTATTAACACTAGTAAGATCAAACTCATCTTCACCTACTAAAAGGTTTAGTAAAGACGCATTTTCATAGACAGTTCTAGTCATTGGTCCTATTTGGTCAAGGCTTGAGGCAAAAGCAACTAAACCATAACGAGAAATTCTTCCATAAGTAGGTTTCATACCAACAATACCCGTATAACTAGATGGTTGCCTAATACTACCACCAGTATCAGTTCCAAGAGCAAGAGGAACAAGACCACCTGCAACAGAAACAGCACTACCACCAGAACTACCACCACTAACACGTTTTTTATCATGAGGATTAATGGGTGCTCCAAAGTAACTTGTTTCACTAGTTGAACCCATAGCAAACTCATCCATGTTAGCTTTTCCTATAATAAGCATTTTATTATCTTTGATTTTTTTTACAACAGTAGCATCATATATAGGTATAAAATTATCTAAAATATGTGAGGCACAAGTTGTTCTTAAATCTTTAGTTACAATATTATCTTTAACTGCAATAGGAATACCAAAGAAAAGATTATCAGAATCTACTTCTCCTAGGTTTTCAGCTTCTTCTCTTACTTTATCATTTATAGTGATAAAGGCATTTAAATCTTTATTTTCTTCTATTATACTTAAAGCTTCATCTACTAAATCAAGAGGAGTTATTTCTTTTTTTACTAATAACTCATGTATTTCTTTTATACTTAAATCTAAATATTTACTCATTAATCATCACCGGCACTTCTATAAAACTTCCATTCTTTTTAGGAGCATTTAGTGTTGCTTCTTTTGCACTTAACATTTCTCCTACCTCATCTTCTCTTAATCTAGTATTATCATTTATTGGTGTATACATCATTTCATCATCAAAATCTTCAACTTCTTTTATTTTATCTATATCATCCATTAGTACTTTAAGCTCTCCTCTAAACTTCTCTATTTCTTCTTCTGTTAAATAGATTCTAGCTAGATGAGCAACATGCAATACTTCTTCTTTACTCAATTTATCCATGACATCCTCCATTCCTATTCGTTATTATATCATAATCTATGTAAGAAAAAAAGTAATAGATACTTCTATTACACAATCATATCAGGCATTATTTTGCTATCAATACTTTCTAGTTCTTTTTCTATATCAGGAATCATATCTTCTTTAACAGGATATATTACGTTATCTTTTATTTCTCCAACATAAAGATTATCTTTTATATTATCAACTCGGTGTGCATTAGTGTAAACAATGTAAAGGGAATTATTTTTATTAATGTATGTTAAGGGATAAATATTAATTGTTTTATTATTTAATGTTACTTCCATCATTTCTATTTTCATTTTACTTTTTCTTCCCCTTCATTATAAATCTTGTCAGCTTCAAATCTTGCTTTTAAATTAGGTGTAGCGGTATGTCCTTTACCATCCCAGGAACTAACATAACTATTAGTTGTATCCTTATCAAGATTAATATTAGTATCAGTAATAATTCCATCTTCATACATTTTTAAGAAACAACTTGAGTTTTTAAATTTAATTGAACTTGTTTTAGTTTTATCAGCGATAGAAACACCTGTTAAAAAATCAGTTTTCTCTCCTGCTAAAGTAAGATAATTAGAGCCATCATCCATAGATTTTAAGAATAAATCTTTTAGGGGATAAGTTTTATTATTATAAGTAACAGTACCATTTTCATAAATATTTATAAAGTTAGAATCAAAATCTTCTGTATTTATTTTTTCTAATTCTTTTAAATAGATACCTGAATATCTATTAAATTCATCATCTATTGTTGTTACTTCTTTATCATTACTTATATCATTTATTTCTACTGAAGTCTCTTTTTCTCTTTTTGAAAAGATTATAAATAAACTAGTAATGATAATACCTGTAGTTACAGCGATTCTTTTAGCTTTCGTATGTTTCTTTATTTCTATATTTTCTTTAGTATTATTAAGTCTCATAACTTACCTCCTAATAATTTAATACATCATCCATATAATCATATAAATTATTATATCCATCTATATTTATTTCAACTTCTTTTAAGTCTTCTGGGCGATTATAGTAAGCACTTACTGAATCGGCAAAACACTCATATGGTTGTGAAAGTGAATAATCATTTAAAACATTACTATTAATTTCAGCATCTTCTTTTAATTGTCCATATATATTTGTCCAAGTACTTTTATCACTTATACCATGATTATTAAGAATATTTTTTTCAATATAACCACTTTGTGACCAATCATAAACATGTCCACACTCATGAGGGAAAGATTCATTTGCTATATATGAAAAATCTTGATTCATATTTACTGTTATGGACTCATCTTTTTTAGCAAAAGCTGACCAATTAAAATTATCAACAGTTTCCATATCATAATCAATATAAAGTAAAGTTATATCTTTTAAAGAGTTACTTAAATCATCTTTCATCTTAGGAGTAAAACAATCATAGTTATACATAATGGAGTTATAGTAATTAGTTGTATTTCTTGAAAAAGTTGCCATCTCTTCTTCATTCATTGGTACTAATTTATATTTACCATTTTCTGCTTGAACTTTAGCAAGAGGAGCATAAACATTATAACCGTCTTCGTTATAGTATTTTAAATACATTCCCATATAATCATAATTACAATCAAATAATTCTAAATTTATAGACCCTGTTTCTAAGATAGGATATGAATGTAAGATTTGATATCCACTTTCTGCATCATATTGCATATCACGTCCTGCTTGTCTTAATTTATCTAAGAAACTCATACTTGCAACATCAGAATCTAGTTCAGGTCTATAAATATTTTCAAGATTATATATATAGATAGCGATAATAGCTAAGTCCTCATCCATAAGTTTTAAGCCCATATTTAATCCTAAAATCTTATCATTTAATTCTTCTGTTTCTTCTTCAATAGTATTTGCATAGGTTATTATGGAATCTGCTCCATTTATAGAAAATTTTTCATATGTTTTTTTGATAAACACATCTGTTTTAATAGTCTTATTGGAATTTAATACTCTTTTTCCATTACAAGAGTTTAGCTTTGTAGCGATAGATTTAACTTCTCTACTTGCATCTTCTAAAGATTTGACATTTTCTTTACAGGTGTTTAGCAAACTATATATTTCATTTATTGTTTCTTGTATTTTTGTCTTGCTAACTACATTATTCATAGCTATTTCTCTTCCATTCTATACCTTGTAAAACTGTAACTTTACTATAGCTTGCTTCTATTCCTTGAAGTTCATTAACAGCAGTGGCAATTCTTGTAGTATCAAGTTCACTAGTATTAGCACTCATTTTCTTAATTTTAGCAACTCCACCAACTGTATTCCATATAGCTTGCATGCCTTCTAGTGTTTCTTGTACAGTATCTACACTATTATTAGAAGTGTCAAAAGTAGCTAGTGATTTTTTTCCATCATTAACACAATCTGTTAAATACTTTACTTCTATTTCACTTACACCTTGCATATTATCACATCCTATAGATATTATAGCAAAAAGTTTAGTTTTTAACAATGATACTAAAAGATAATTCTATTACCTAGTTTTAATACTCTTTCATTAGCTTTGGCTATTTCCTCTTTTTTTTTATAATCATTTTCTAAAGCTACTTCAAGGAAGTATTTTTGATCTAGATAACGTTCTACTTTATAGAAATCTCTATTCTTTTCTAATTTATCTAATGCTTTTTTAATTATTTGTTCTTTAATATAGTTTTCTTTATATTCAAAGTTAAATATTTGTAAATATTCTTCTAAAGCTTTTAAATACTTAGGATTATTATTTTCTTCTATAAATGTATCTATTTTATCAAAACTAATAATATCATGACCATAATTAATTGATATTAATGATTTAAGAATAGGATCTTCTCCTAAATAAAATCTATAAGTACTTCTTTCATCTTCTAATTTTATATTTCTAATACCATTAGATATAAGTAAATTAGAATTTATATCAACTTTTGTATTTCCAAGATTTCTAGATATTCTATCTGTAACTAAATTAAAATCACTTTCTAAATAACTAATGTTATATAAACTTAAAACTCCTTTATTAGGCAAATAAAATTCTTTTCTAATTTCCATACTTTTCTCCTTCAAAATAAACATTATCAAACTCTAATTCTTTCTCATCTAGATTAAGGCTATAACTAGAATTAATATGAGTACATCTTCCATCAAAATACACTTTAAACTTATCATTTTTAACATTAACTAAAGTATAAGAAGTATCTTTATCTATATTTAGAATATTACCTTTAATAATCATTACTTCTACATAGCCTTTAGTTTTGATAATTATTGGTATATTACCGAACTTTTTTCTAATAGATTCTATTAAGTCTTTTAACTCTATATTATTAAGTTCTACTGATAAAGTAACTGCTTTATACCCTAACTTATAAAGGTAATATGCAGTATATGAGTTAAAGACATTTAAATGGTATGATGCTATTACATCAGTAATTGGTTTATATAGATTACTAACAATACTTTTATCTTTTAAGACATCTTTAATATAGAAAGGATTTCTTTCTACTTCCCTATAATTATTTAAATCTATTATTTCCTTAGTATTTATCTTATCAAAAGTTACTTCATTAATAATAGGTTCTTTATAATCATTAAGACGTTCCCCTATTAATCTTTCAGATAAAGTTCTTCTTGCAACATTTAAATCTCCTATTCTAATAAAGATATCTTCATCCATATCTATACTTATATGTTTTGCTACAAATGGAGTATTACCTAGTTTTTCTAACTGACTAATTAATCTTTCTTTAGATAGAGGATTATTAATAGATTTTTCTACTACATTACCAGTATAAGTAACAGAGTTTGTTAAATCACTAAATGTTAAAGTAAATACTTCCCCTACTTTTGCTTTCACTTCTATATTAATAGGAACTTTTCTAATAATAGTAAAGTCAGTTATTTCAAGATACTTATCAGTAGTCTTTCTAACTTCATCTAGATTAGTTAACTTAACTTTATTATCAACTTCTACTATTTGTTTAGGATTTCCTTTATTAATTAGGTTATCTTTTAAATCATAGAGAAAATTAACAATCATTCCTTTATTAGATTCTTTAAATCTAATACCATCACCTTGTAATAAAGTCCTATCTAGTTCTATTCTAATTTTCTCATCATTTACATCTATTACTTTACCTAAATGACTTCCTAAATGATTTGGACTTTTCTTATTAATTAAGTCTTCATCATTAAATAAATGGCCTTTAGTAAATTCACGATAAAACATACTTTTTAAGTCTTCTAAATCTTTAGCAGTTAATTCATCGCCATCAAGTATTTTACGATAATACTTTGTAATAAAGCCTACATAGGATGGACTTTTCATTCTTCCTTCTATTTTTAGACTAACAACGTTACTAGGTAATTTATTAAGACTTGTTGATGTATTTAATTCTTTCATTGATAAAAGATAGCCTTCATCAATTAGAGTTTTATCTTTATATAGTTTATAAGGTAATCTACAACTACCAACACACTCTCCTCTATTACCACTTCTTCCTCCTAACATAGAACTAAATAAACAGTTACCAGAATAACTTACACATAAGGCTCCATGAATAAAGACTTCTATTTCAATAGGAATATCTATTTTTCTTATCTCATCTATACTCATTTCTCTTGGTAGTACTACGCGTTTTACACCCATTTCATATAGAAGTTTAATAGTCTCATAACTACTACTATTTACTTGAGTTGAAGCGTGTATTTCAAGATTAGGATACTTTTCTAAACATAAAGAAATCATACCAAAGTCTTGCATAAGAATAGCATCTACTCCTAGATTGTATAAAAACTCTACTTCTTTAAGAAAATCGTCTACTTCATTTTCTTTTACTAAAGTATTCATTGTTACATAAATCTTAACACCATATATTTTTCCAAGTCTTAAAACAGTTTTTAACTCATCACTCGTAAAGTTCTTAGCATAACTTCTTGCTCCAAACATTTTACCTGATAAATATATAGCATCTGCCCCGTTGTTTAAGGCTGCATAAAATGAATTTATATCTCCTGCTGGTACTAATAGTTCCATAAACATCACTGTCTTTCTATTAATATTTAAATATATTTATATCATACAAGATATTAATAGTTTAGACAAGAAAAAAGTACTAAGAGTTATTCCTTAATACTTTACTTTTTTCTTTATTAGTATAATTTTTCAAGTCTATAACAGATGTACTATATTTTACATCTAAAATATTCATATCGACAGCTTTAGTTATTTCTTCTTTATTAAATATGTAACTTAACAAAAATAGCTTATAAGTTTAATAGTATATAAAAAGAACTATCAAAATTAATTGTTTAACTTTTATAATAATCTCCGCTTTTACAAGTATAATATTAATTCTAAAAAGGATATCCGCGCTCCCAAGCAAGCTTTGTTGAATTTCTTATTTTTCTCTTTACTTTCACATCTTCTACAAGTGACAACTTATAATCATTTATAAAATTTGCTACCTCTTCCAAAGAATCAAAAACTTTTACTTCATTATGTATAACGTTTCTTCGTACTGTTTCTAAGTCTTCATTATAATCTTTTTCAGGCAATATACAAGCGACTACTTTTTCAGGATACTTGCTTACAAAATCAGCCAATTTATAAATATAATCATAATTAAGTGTTTTTTGAGATAAAGTAAATAAAATAATAACATTTTTTAATTTATCTAAACCATCTGTTTCTATTTTTTGTTTTAAATTATATATATCATCATCAATAATATTAACTTTAGAAGAATCAACTATAGAAATTAAGTTTTCTTTTATTATAGGATTTAACTCATTTTCTGGCATAATAACATTTAGCATTGGCAATTGGATATTTTTACTATTAATTTCAGATAACAAACTTATAATATCTTCCATAGTTAAATTTTTTCCTTTTAATTCTGGTTTTAAATCGACCAAAGCTATAATATTGTCAACATCGATTCCTCTTCCTATACAAGAATTATCAAATACTGGTGTTTCTATGCCACTCATTATCTCTAAAAAAAAATCTTCATTATATTCAAACATAAATTTATAATTTGATTTTTTTTCTTTATAATAGACATCATCTGTTTCATCTACAACCCACTCTGATAAACCTGAAACAAATAACGAATCTGCAAGATAACTTTCTTTCATACTATATTTTTTCTTTTGGAACATAATAGCTCACCACTTTCTAAAAATGTATGCATATTATATCATTTTATTAATTATTTGTCAATAATAACTAATTTGAGTTCAGGATAAACGCATGAAATTTTAAAATCATGTGTTTTTTGTTATAATAGAAAAAAAGAATAAAGTTGGTGTAGTATGGCAAAAAAATGTAAAAAACTGGAGGAAATAAAAGCAATGTTTAATGACTTTGAAGTGGATTTAGATAGTATAGACACAAAAGAATTAGAAAACTTAATGACAATTTTTAGAAAACAAGATGATACAAGAATGCAAGGGAAAGTAAAGCACTTAATGTCAGATATAATAATGATTACATTCCTAGCAATACTTGCAAGATGTGATGGCAGGGATGAAATAGGAATGTTTGCAATATCAAAAAAAGAATGGTTAAGTAGTTTTTTAGAATTACCAAATGGAATACCATCACATGATACAATACAAAGAGTAATTTCACTTTTAAATCCAGAAACTTTATATAGTAGTTGTATAACATTTTTAATAGAGAAAATAGATGAATTAACAAATGATAAACCTCCAAAAGATGTATTATCTATGGATGG
>CALVUV010000017.1 GCA_944363685.1 uncultured Bacilli bacterium | reverse complement strand
TTAAAGAAAACAAATTTATTTGTTAATAGAGTAATGAACTTTATGATGCCAGGTATGATGTTTATTATGAATGGTATTGTTGTTCTAATTATTTGGACTAGTGCTCAAAGAATCGATGAAGGCTTATTACAAGTTGGAGATATGTTAGCATTTATTCAATATTCAATGCAAATAATTATGTCATTTTTGATGATATCAATGTTTTCTATTATGTTACCACGTGCTAATGTTTCTGCTAACCGTATCATGGAAGTATTAGAAACAGATGTGGAGGTTAAAGACCCAGAAAAACCTAAGACATATAGTAAGAGAATTAAAGGTTTAGTAGAGTTTAAGAATGTAAGTTTTAGATATCCTGATAGTGATGAAGATGTTATTACAGATGTAACATTTACGGCTAAACCTGGTACAACAACTGCTTTTATTGGTTCTACTGGTAGTGGTAAAAGTACTCTTATTAACTTAATACCAAGATTATATGATGTAACTAAAGGAGAAATATTAGTTGATGGTATTAATGTTAAAGATGTAAGAGGGAAAGATTTACATGAAAGAATCGGTTATGTTCCTCAAAAAGGTGTATTATTCTCAGGAACAATAGAATCTAATATTAAATATAGTAATGAATTTATGTCTGATGAGAAGATGATAGAAGCAGCTAGAATTGCTCAAGCAGAAGAGTTTATTTTAGCTAAAAAAGATGGATATAAGAGTCCTATTAGTCAAGGTGGTACTAATGTAAGTGGTGGACAAAAACAAAGATTATCAATCGCTCGTGCAATTGCTAAAGATCCAGAAATTTATATATTCGATGATAGCTTCTCTGCACTTGACTTTAAGACTGATTTTGAACTTAGAAAAGCTTTACATGAATATGCTAAAAACTCAACTATATTTATCGTCGCTCAACGTATTAATACCATACTAAAAGCAGATCAAATTGTGGTACTTGATGAAGGTAAAGTAGTTGGTATTGGAACTCATCACGATTTAATTAAGGACTGTTCAGTTTATCGTGAGATAGCTGAGAGTCAACTTTCAAAGGAGGAGTTAGAAAATGCCTAGAGGAGGAATGGGAGCAGTAGAGAAAGCTAAGGACTTTAAAGGAACTTTAAAGAAATTACTTAAGTATTTAGGTACATATAAAG
This sequence comes from uncultured Bacilli bacterium, assembly GCA_944363685.1. GTDB lineage: Bacteria > Bacillota_I > Bacilli_A > RF39 > UBA660 > Onthousia. Next base: position 14,993 of record CALVUV010000017.1, on the reverse strand, counting down.
TAAGTTTAGTATTTGTTGTTATCTTTGCTATTAGTAGTGCTGTTTTCTCAATAATTGGACCTAAAATATCAGGAGAAGCGACAACAGAAATATTTAATGGACTATTAGGTAAAGTAATGGGAACTACTAATGGAATTGATTTTTCTAAAGTAGGAACTATTCTTTTAACTTTATTATCTTTATATATAATAAGTGCTATATTTCAATATTTACAATCTTTTATTATGAGTGGTGTAAACCAAAAAGTTACCTTTAATTTGAGAGAACAAATATCACATAAAATGCATAAATTACCTCTTTCTTATTTTGAAAGTAAAACAACAGGAGAGATTTTATCTAGAGTTACAAATGATGTTGATACTCTATCACAGAGTTTAGATCAGTCAATCTCTCAAGTCTTAACTTCTGTAACTACATTAATTGGTGTTATTGTTATGATGTTAACAATAAGTCCTCTAATGACGTTAGTGACATTTGTTATAGTACCTATCGCTTTATTTATGATGAGTTTTATTATGAAACACTCTCAAAAATACTTTTTAAATCAACAAAAGTATTTAGGTGATATAAATGGTACAATAGAAGAAGCTTATTCTGGTCATACTGTTATTAAATTGTTTAATGGAGAAGAAAAGACTATAGAAGACTTTAATAAAACTAATGAGAAATTGTATAATTCAGCTTGGAGAGCTCAATTCTTCTCTGGTATGATGCATCCAATTATGAACTTTATTGGTAATATTGGTTATGTCTTAATATCTATTTTAGGAGGATATTTAGTTATTCAAGAAAAAATTCAAGTAGGTGATATCTTATCATTTACACAATATATCAGAAACTTTATGAATCCACTTTCACAAATTGCTCAAATTGGTAATATGATTCAATCAATGGTTGCATCTGCAGAACGTGTCTTTGAGTTTTTAGAAGAGGAAGAAGAAGTTTCTGATGTTAAGAGGGTAACTTATGATTTAGACAAAATGGGTAATACAGTTACTTTTGATAATGTTAAGTTTGGTTATAATAAAAATAAAATTATTATTAATGACTTTAATGCAAAGATGCATAAGGGGGAGAAAATTGCTATTGTTGGACCTACGGGAGCAGGTAAGACAACTATTGTAAAACTATTAATGAGATTCTATGATGTAACTTCCGGTTCTATTAAGATAGATGGAGTTGATATAAAAGATATGAAACGTGATGATTTAAGAAGTCTCTTTGGTATGGTTTTACAAGACACTTGGCTTTATAGTGATACTATTAAAGAAAATATTCGTTATGGTAATTTGAATGCTAATGATGAAGCGGTATATGATGCAGCGATAGCAAGCCATGTTGATCACTTTATTAGAACAATGCCAGAAGGATATGATATGGTTTTAAATGAAGAAAGTGATAACGTCTCAGCTGGTCAAAAACAATTATTAACAATTGCAAGAGTTATTCTTAAAGATCCAAAAATATTGATTTTGGATGAAGCGACAAGTAGTGTAGATACCAGAATGGAACAATTAATTCAAGAAGCGATGGATAACTTAATGGAAGGAAGAACAAGTTTTGTTATCGCTCATAGACTTTCTACTATTAAAAATGCTAACCTTATATTAGTAATGAAGGATGGAGATATAGTAGAACAAGGAACACATGATGAATTACTTAAGAAAAATGGTTTCTATGCAGAACTATATAATTCACAATTTGAAAGTGTTGCAGAATAGATGGTAAATTCCATCTATTTTTTGTTATACTTAATTTATAAAGAAGGTGTTAATCTGAAAGAAATAGATAAAAAACAGGTAAACCATTAGATAAAACTTATTTAGAACTAGATTTACTAGAACCATTAAGATATTCTCTTGAAAAGATGAAAGATACTTTAGAGAAAATCGAGAAAGGAAATATTCCTAGTGACTGGGACTGTAATTATTGTGAGTTACAAAGTGATATAAATGTTGCTGAAGTAGAAGATATGATATCTAGTGAACAAGCTGCTTATTTAAGAAGTAAATATTTAGGATTATAAAGAAGATATACTTTAAATATCTTTCTTATACTTGAACTTACTTAAAAAAAATGCTAAACTATTTTTAGTAATTGTAGTGAGGTGATAATATGAATGATAAAACAAGATTGTTCAAAATAGTAACTGATGATCAGGCTAAGGTACATAAGACTTTGTATGAGGTTTATAATTCATTAAAAGAACGTGGTTATAATCCTACTAATCAAATTGTTGGTTACCTAATTAGTGGTGATTTGGGTTATATTTCAAGTTATCAAGATGCAAGAAGTAAGATAAAAACTATAGATAGAAGTAAAATAGTAGAAGTTCTACTTACTAGTTTTTTAAGTAAATAATGCGCTATTTAGGACTTGATTTAGGCACTAAAACAATTGGCCTTGCTATTAGTGATAAGACTGCTTTAATTGCTACTTCTTATAGTGTCTTACATCATGATAATAATCCTAATTCTTGTTTAGATGACTTAATCAATATTATTAACAAAGAACAAATAGATGCTTTAGTATTAGGGTTACCTAAGAATATGAATAATACTTTAGGTGATAGAGCTAAAGAGACTCTTAAATTTAAAGAATTTTTAGAGTCTAATATATCTATTCCTATCTATTTAGAAGATGAAAGACTTACTACTAAAAGTGCTGAGTATTATTTAATAGAAGGTAATACTAGTAGAAAAAAACGTAAAAAAATAATAGATAAAGTAGCTGCTACAATTATATTACAATCATTTTTAGATCAAAGGAGAAATTAATATGGATGGAAAAAATCAATTTAAATTAAAAGATGATTATGGTAATGAAACAGTATATGATGTTTTATTTACTTTTGATAATGAAGAGACTAATAAAAGTTATATTGCTTATACAGATAATAGTGTAGATGAAAAAGGTAATGTTCAAGTATATGCAAGTGTTTATTATCCAGGAACTGATTCTACTAGATTAGATCCTATTGAAACAGATAAAGAATGGCAAGTAATAGAGAAAATACTTGAAACTATTCAAGAGGAAGTACAAAAACAAACTAATAATAATGAAGAATAAACAATTTGGGAGTTGGCAGTATGAATAAAAAACGTGTATTAGCTTTAGTACTTGGTGTTATAGGTTTAATTCTAATTGGAATGTTTGTATTTTATCAGTATAATACTAGTCCAATTGATAATAGTAGTAATGCAGATATTGAGGTAGTTATTCCTAGTGGTATGTCTACAGATAATATTGCCAAGACTTTACGTGATAAAAACTTAATTAGAAATGAAATGTTTTTTAAAGCATATCTTAAGTTAAATAATATTAGTAGTCTTAAAGCTTCTACTTATCTTTTAAAGAAAAGTATGACTTTAGATGAGATAGTTAGAATATTAGAAAAAGGGAATAATTCTGATAGTATTAGATTAACTTTTAGAGAGGGAGAAACTATTAGAGATTATGCTAAAATAATAGCAGAGTCTACTAATATAACAGAAGAAGAGTTTATAAATACTATTAATAATAGAGAGTATCTTAGTAGTTTGATAAGTAATTATTGGTTTTTAAGTAGTGATATATTAAATGAAGAGATATATTATCCTTTAGAAGGATATCTTGCTCCTGATACTTATGAATTTGCTTTAACTGATTTAACTAGTGAAGAGATAATAACTACTTTATTAGATGAAGAAGCTAATAATTTGGAACCATATAGAGAAATATTGGAACAAGGTAGTGTTCATAGTGCTTTAACTTTAGCTAGTATGGCTGAACTTGAAGGTGTTAAGGATGAAGATAGAAAGATGATTATAAGTGTATTTAATAATAGATTAAATAGTGGTATGAATCTTGGTAGTGATGTTACTACTTATTATGCTTTTAATGAAGAGATGGATTCTGATTTAACTAGTGATATGTTTAATACTTATAATCCATATAATACAAGAAGTAGTGAAATGGCTGGACGTCTTCCAATTGGACCTATTTGTAATCCATCAATATCAAGTATAGATGCTGCTGTTTATCCTGATACAAGTGATTATTTATATTTTGTGGCAGATAAAAATAGAAATGTTTATTTTACTAGAAGTGCTAGTGAACATGAAGAAAAAGTGGCAGAACTTAAAGAAAATGGGGAGTGGATATGGTAAAGAATACTTATACACAGATTAAAGAAATTAAAGAATATGCTATTTGTAATAAAATACCTATTATGCAGGATGCTGGGATTGATTTTTTAACAACATTTATTATTAAACATCAAATAAAAAATGTTTTAGAAGTTGGTACTGCTATAGGATATTCGGCAATTATGATGAGTTTGTGTAGTCCTAATCTAAAGGTTACGACAATAGAAAGAGATGAACATAGATATATGGAAGCTCTTAAGAATATAAAGAAAATGAATTTAGAAGATAGAATTACACCTATATTTAACGATGCTTTAAATGTTAAATTAGATGATAAGTATGATTTAATATTTATAGATGCTGCTAAAGCACAGAATATTAAGTTCTTTGAACTATTTGAAAGAAATTTAAATCCTGAAGGATATATAATTACTGATAATATGTATTTTCATGGATTAGTTAAGAAGAATGAAAAAGAAATAGTTAGTCGTAATTTAAGAGGTATAGTTAGGAAGATAAAAGATTATATTACTTTCTTAAAAAATAATGATAGATATAATACAACTATATATGATGTTGGTGATGGTATAGCTGTTAGTGAGAAGAAAACTAAGTGAGGTGTTTTAAATGGTTTATGTATTAGCTACTGCTGATGCTTGTAATGATTATGCGTTAGCACATATTTTATCTTTAACGCAGACTGCTTTTAATATTATATGTATGATAGTACCAATAATATTAATTATTAGTTTAATTATAACTATTGCTAGGATTATAACAGATCCTGATCAGAAACACTTTATTAGAAAAATAATATCTCAAGTTGTATCAGCTATTGTAATATTTTTATTACCAACAATATTAAATTTAATTATGGTGTGGTTACCTGATGGTAGTGGAGACTTTAATATTACATCTTGTTGGCAAGCGGCTAGAAATGCAAGTTCACAAGTACAGATAGGAGAAATAATTAATAGATAGATAGAAGAAAGTGTAGAATGACAAACTTCTTTCTACTGAAAATATAAGAAAATGACGAATTAAATTACCTTATATTTATATATAAAATAAAGAGATATATACAATTCGATAATAGTATATATCTCTTTTTGTTTCAAATATTAAACAAATATGGTATAACCTGAGTTTGACAGCAGATTTGAATAAAAAACCTCATTTTTCCCAGTATTTATAAGGGTTTTTGTGTTAAAATAGTTCATGTGATACATCTTCTTTCGTCAATTAGATTGTATCACTTATAGCGTTAGAAATTAAGTTTTCTTTCGCTTTTTTGTTTTTTTGGATTAATTAAAAAAGCTGAGTAAAAATTATTCATTTCTACTTAGCCCCTTTTTTGTAAATAATTATTTAAATTAGATATTTTAATTGGGAAATGTGATAGAATTATATTAGGATATAAGATGTGTTAATCTTTTATCTTATTAGTGGTGATGTTTTACTATTTTAATATGTAACTTATATTTTCTCTTAGGCAACCACTAGTTTGTTGCTTTTTCTTGTGTTTTTTCATATTATATGGTAAAATAACACACAAACAAAGGGGTAGTAGTTATGAGCAGTAAAAAACAAATATTTGCCGAAGGATACTGTGGCAAAAAATTATTTCTTATCTTTGTTATTGGTTCTATCTTTGGCGCTTTGTATGAACAAATACTTAATCTTGTTAAAGTTTATTTTACAACTGGTGATATTGTTTGGTCTTTAAGAAGGGGAGTAATCTATGGACCTTTTAGTCCTATATATGGTGTTGGTGCAGTTTTAATTGTCTATTTTTTAGTACGTCCTAATTATTCTAAATTAAAAACTTTTATCTATGGAGCTTTACTAGGAGGAGCTTTTGAATATATCATTAGTCTTTTACAAGAAATATTTACTCATACAACTTCTTGGGATTATTCAAATCATTTTTTAAATATTAATGGTAGAACTACTATACCTTTTATGATTTGTTGGGGACTTTTTACTTTGATCTTTGCTAAATATATTTATCCTTTTATTTCAAAATTAATAGAAAAAATACCTGTTAATATTGGTAATATTATCTTTTATATTCTCTTAATATTTTTAGTTATTGATATGTTTGTTTCTTGGACTGCTTTAATTAGAAGTGCTATGAGGCGTGAAGATATTGAACCTATTACACCAGTTGGAGAGTTTTATGATAAAGTATATCCTGATACTGTTTTATCTAAAAGTTTTCCTAATATGGAATTTAAAGTTAGAAAGGATAAGTAGTATGATAACCCTTATATGTTTAGTTTTAATATTTATAGCAAGTTATATGTTAATAAAAGAATATTTAGTTGCTTTAAAAGAATCAAAAATAAAACTTACTAGAAATTATAATGAACCATCTTTTGCAATTATTATACCTGCTAGAGATGAATCATTAGTTATTAGTAATTTACTTGATAGTATTAAAAGACAAAGTATAAAAGTAAATACTAAGGATATTTATATTATAGTTGAAAGTAGAAAAGATAAAACTGTTGAAATCGCTAAGAGTCGTAATATTAATATAGTCTATCGTAGGGATTTAACTAAAAAACGTAAAGGATATGCTATAGATGATGCAGTTAAAAAGATATTAAAAGCTAAAAAACATTATGATATGTACTTTATATTCGATGCTGATAATATCTTAGATCGTAATTTCTTTAAAGAAATGATTAAAAGTTATAAAAAGGGATATGATATAGGTATAGGATATAGAAATACTAAGAATGGTAATAGTAATATATATTCTGCTGCTAGTTCTCTTACTTTTTCTATGATTAATACTTTTTCTAATAATTATAAAGTTAAACATAATTTAACTTTAACAGTTAGTGGAACTGGTTTTTATATTAAAGGAGAAATATTAGAAAAACTAGGGGGTTATCCTTTTAATAGTTTAACTGAAGACTATGAATTATCTTTATATGCTGTTTTAAATAACTTAACATCAACTTATAATACTAAAGCGAAATATTTTGATGAACAGCCTACTAGTTATAGTGTTACTATTAAACAACGTACAAGATGGGTTAAAGGATATTTTGTCTCTAGAAATAAATATTATCCTTTATTAAAAGAAAAATTAAAAAATAAATATGATAATTATCCATCTGTTTATATTACTTTGGTAGGAGTTAAACCATATATACTTCTTGTAGTTAGTGTAATTTTATATCTTGCTAATCTTATTTATAGAATTATATCTAATTCTATAGTAAAGATAGAAATTACTTCTTTATTATTACAATTTTTTGTAATTATTCTTTTCATATATTTAGTACTTGTTATATTTACAGGAATTTTATTAATAAAAGAGAAAGATAATCTTAGATTAAATAGAAAAATGAAAGTAAAAGTATTATTTTATAATCCAATATTTCTTGCTAGTTATGTAAAGTGTTTGTATTTAGCTTTAAGAAATAAAGATTTAACTTGGGAAAAAATAGAACATAGTGATAATATTAGTTTGGAGGAATTAAATAATGGTAAGAATAGTAGATGATATAGATAAAGCTAAGTTTATTACTCATAGTGGAACAATGCATGCAGATGAAGTTTTTGCAACTGCTTTTTTAGATCTTTATTTTGAAGATGTTCCTTTAATTAGAAGAAATGAAGTACCTAATAATATAAAAGATGACGTTATTATCTATGATATTGGTAAAGGTAAATTTGATCATCATCAAATGGATGCTAGAGTTAGAGATAATGGTATTAAATATTCATCTTTTGGTCTTTTATTTGAAGAGTATGGGCTTAAGTATTTAGAGAAATTAGGTTTAGATAATAAAGAAGATGTGTATAATTATTTTGTAAAGGATTTAGTAGAAGGAATAGATGCTATTGATAATGGAATATTTCCTATGATTGAATCTAGTTATAAAGTAAAGACTATTAGTGATGTTATTAAACTTTTTAATCCTAGTTATTTAAGTAAAGATTCTGTTAATGATAATTTTTTAAGAGCAGTAGAACTTGCTAAAACTATTATTATTTATGAAATAAAGAATATTAATGGTAAGGTTATGGCTTCTATAAGAGTTAAGAGTCTTTTAGAAGAGTGTAAAGGGTCTATTTTAGTACTTGATGGGTTTTTACCTTATGAAGAGACTATTCTAAGTAGTAGTAAATATGATAGAATAAAATTAGTGGTTTATCCATCTAATAGAGGAGGTTATGCTGTTAAGACTATTCCTATTAGTTCTATTAATAAAACTAGTAGAGTTTATTTTCCTAAAGAATGGGGAGGAGTTTTTAATAAAGAATTAGAAAAAGTTACTGGTGTTAGAGGTGCAAATTTTTGTCATGTAAATCGTTTTATTCTAACAGCAGATACTCTTGAGTCAGCTTTAAAATTAGCAGAAATTACAATAGATAAAAATGAACTAAATTAATGTAATTAATAATGTAGAAATGGTTAAAATATTAGAAGGAGGAATTATATGACTAAAGAAAATGATACGGCATTAAAAAAAATTATGACAATTATAACAATTATAGTTACAATCCTTTTAGTAGCTTTTATTATTTATGCATTAAAGATGAATTTATTAAATGATTCTGATTTGTTATTAGAAAGAATTAAAAGTTATGGTTTAATCGCTCCTTTAATTTTTTTATTAATTCAAATTGTTCAAGTAGTATTTCCTGTTATACCAGGAGGGGCTTCTTGTCTTGTAGGAGTTCTTGCTTTTGGACCTATAGAAGGATTTATCTATAATTATGTAGGTTTAACTTTAGGTAGTATTGTTTCTTTTTTTCTTTCTAGGAATTTTGGGCTTCCTTTAATAAATAAATTATTTAAAAAAGAAACTGTAGATAAATATTTAGGGTATGTTAGAACAAAAAAATTTGAAAAGATATTTTTCTTAGGGATATTTCTACCGGGTGCTCCTGATGATTTACTTTGTTATATTGCAGGTATTAGTGGTTTGACCTTTTTTAGATTTCTATTTATAATATTAATAGGTAAGCCATTTACATTAATATTTTATAGTTTATTTACAAATTTGTTTTAAGGAGTAGTTATGAGACATGTTAGTTATCTTTCATTTTATGAAAGTCCTATTGGAATTATTAGAATAAATACAGGGGATTACGATATAATTTCTATTACTTTTGTTGAGGAAATAGATGAGGGTAAGGAGAATGATTTAAGTATTAGAATAAAAAATGAGATAGAGTCTTATTTTAAGGGAGAACTTAAGTCATTTTCATTTTATAATTATTTAATTTCTGGTTTAGAAAAAAGAGTAATGGAAATAGTATGTCATATTCCTTATGGAGAATTTATAACTTATAGAGATGTTGCAAGAGAATTAGGTGATGAAGAGGTTATTTCTCCTGTTAAGGAAGTATTATATAATAGTTCTTTTCCTATTGTTCTACCAAGTCATAGAGTTGTTAATTCTCTTGATGATATTGGTGGTTTTGTAGGGGGAGAAGAGAAAAAGAGATATTTATTGGAACTTGAAAATATTATTTAAAAAATAAAATTGTTTAGTTGAATGAAAAGTTATCTTATGTTATTATTATAATAGGTGGTGGTTATTGTGACTCAAGCAGTGTATAGTGAAGAGAATTTTAGAGTGTTACTTTTTTATGTTATTTTACCTTTAACAGTTGTTTTACTTTTATTTTTTGCAGGTACTAAAATTTATAGTGCTTTAAAGAAAGATAAAGATATTAATCAAACTAATTATGCAATTAATTATTGGACTAATGTCTTAGGTATTTTAGTTACTGCTATTTTGTTATCTGTATCTATTGGTTTTGCTCTTTCATTTACGCAAACTGTTAGAGATTTAAATGCTATAGAAGAAAATGCTTTTCTTTATTATTTCTTTATGGTATTTCCTTTTATACCTTTTATCTTTTTAATAGTTTATATTAGAAAGTTTATTGTGAATATGAAAAGAAAAGAAAAATTAGATGAATTAGATAAAGATGTGGAGGAGGAAAATACTAATGAAGAGTAAGAAAGAGAGTTCTTTTATTAATATTTTTATTTATTTACTTATTGTAATATTTATTATTTTAATAGCTTTACCACCGATTTGTAGAATTGTTTTTAAAGAAAGTGAAAACAATATTAATAATGGTTCTACTACTACTGTTAGTAGTGTTATGGCTTTAAATTGTAATAAAGATGTTACTGTTGATAATGCTATATATAATGTAACTATTAGTAGTAATTATACTGATGATGAACTTACTAAGGTAACTTTTATGTATGATTTACCAGAAATCACTGACTCTGGTATTGTTGTTAATCCTTTGATAACAGAAATTGATACTATTAGAAATAGTGGTATTGTTGAGGATCAATCTACGGATACACAAGCTAGATTTGTTTTAACAAAAGAATTGAAGGAAGCTAATCCTGATAATACATCTCTTGATAGTTATTTTCAACCAAAGGATTTACAACAATCTAATCTTGAATCTTTAGGATATACTTGTTCAACTTTAACTGCCTAATAATAGTTAATATTAAAGATAAAGTTATAAATGGAGAAAATAATAAATAGAAGCTTATAATATAAGAGAATCTATTAAAAATGAGAAAACTAGAAAGACTATTTATTACTAACATAAAAGGATATTCGTAACTTGTAATAATTTCGATATTACAAGAAAAATATAGTAATAGATATTCTATAATAATAGTAAGTATTCCAAGACTAAATGCAAGATATAAATATTTATCTTGTTTTTTTTTGTTATCTATTTCATTATATGGAATAAATAATAGTAATAATAAAGGTATTGTTATATAAAATGTAAGTAATAAAGATGCTTTTATAATATCTATTATATTATTAGTAAAAATAGGAGTAAGATAAGTTAAATCTAATGTTTTAGTACTACCATAGATATTTATTATAAATAGTGGTATAAAGATGAAACTTAAGATAAGAGATAGGCTTGCTACTTCTTTATAACCTTGATTAGAGATAATAAGAGTAGTTATAAATATTAGAATTATAATACTATAGAAGTTTCCATTACTTAGAAAACTTACTTTAATAAAATTAGTTATATTGATTAATAAATAGATGAATAATGTAATTAGAATGATTGTAATAAATATTTTGTTTATTTCATTTGTTAATTTAAATTTTTTTCTTAATGATAAGATAACTTTAAGAATAAATAAAGATAGAATACTACTTATTATTATACTTATAATAGTATCACTTTTACTAATCTTTATAATGTTAGATGAAAAGAGAATAAAAGATGTTATTGTTAGAAAAAAAGTAAGAGTAGATATTTGTAAAAGATCTATCTTTTTATTAATCATAGTTATTTCTCCTTTCTGTTTTTAAATCAATAATAATATTTTTTTTACTATTTTCATAACTATTATTTAAATTATCTCTTTCTTTTAAATAAATAGTATTACTTATATTAGTTATTTTTATATCTTCTTTAGTTTCTAAATTAATTATATCTTTAATATCTGTTAGTAATTTTTTCTTTACTTTATTTTTTACTTTAGATAAATTAAGAGTATCAGGACTATCTACTTTACCAGTTACTTTTATTTCTAATTCATTATTATTATATTTAATAGTAGTTTTTAAATCATATAAAGATGCTTCAAGATAATTATCATCTATTTTTATTTTTTCATTATAAGAACTTACTTTATTATTTAATAAATAATAAGCTTTAGTTAAATCTTTATTAAGAATATAATCTTTGTCTATTATATAACTACCGTTACTTATTAATTTATCATTATTAATATCAATTAAAGGAAGAGAAGATGATTTATTATTATCTAAATAAGTGCTTAATAAATCTTTAAAGGTAATATTAATAATAGTTCCTTCTAAGTCTCTTTCTTTAGTAATAAAACTCTTATAATCATTACTTTTATGATATTTAGTAAATAAATTATCTAAATTATTAGTAGATAAAGTTAAATAGTCTATAGTAGTAAATTCATCTTTTAAGAAAGTAAATAATTTATTATCATTTAATACATTAGTATCAAATATAATAACACTTAAATGTTTATAGTAAGTTCTCTTATTATTTATAGTTTCTCCTTTTAAAAATATTTCTCCTAGACTATCTCCTGTTATTTTATAAGTTTTATTATCTTCATTTACTATATTTAAATAAAGATTGTATTTATTATCATTATAAGAAATCCCTATAGTATCTACTACTGCTAATTCATTTAGATCATAATAAGGAGTATGTCCCAAGAATAAAAGAAGAACTATGGAAATAATAATTATTTTTTTCATGATTTAGTCTCCCTTATAATATTTTTAGTAAGTAGGGGATTTCTTTTTCTGATTTTTTTATGTTCTCCTTTAATAATAGAGTCTTTTAATTCTCCTTTTATAAAAGGTGAGAATGGAGCGAGGTATGGGACGTTTAAACTTGTCGTTGTAACAAGGGATGCTAGAAGAATGATAAAGCCTATAAAGATACCAAATAGTCCAAAGAACATAGCTAGAAACATCATTATAAAACGCCACCATCTAAGGGCATTAATCATTTCCATTTCATAGAAGGCAAGTCCTGATATAGCAGATATAGATATTACAATAATCATAATAGGGGAGATAATACCGGCAGAGACTGCAGCATCTCCTAATATTAATCCTCCAAGTATTGATACTGATGTACCCATACTAGATGGTTTTCTAATATCACTTTCTCTTAGTATTTCAAATGATATACTCATAAATAAAGCTTCTATTAAAGCAGAGAAAGGAACACTACTTCTTTGTTCAGCGAAGTTTAAGAATAAAGATAGAGGTAATAAGTCTTGATTATGAGTTGTTAAAGCAATATAGATGGCAGGTATGAATATAGAAATAAGAAAAGCAAAGAGTCTAATTATTCTAATAAAAGAAGCATTTATTGACTTACTATAATAATCATCACTTGTATGTAGATAATCTATAAAGAAAGTAGGGGTTATTAAAACAAAAGGAGAGTTATCAGAGATAATAGCAATCTTACCTTCAAGAAGGGCTTGTGCTACTTTATCTGGTCTTTCAGTTGATGTTATAGTAGGAAATAAATAATTAGTTTTAGTATCTAAATATGTCTTTAAATTACCTGTATCAATGACTCCATCTACATTAATTTTTTTAAGTTTATTTTTAATGGTATCAACATTTTTCTTTTCTGCAATACCATTCATATATAAAATACCTATTTTTGTTTTTGTTCTTTTACCTACAAACATTCCATCAACATATAAATCACTAGTTCTAATTCTTCTTCTAATAAGACCAACGTTGGTATTAAAGTTTTCATTAAAGGCATCTTTACTCCCCATTACAGTACTTTCATTATCAACGGTAGAAATACCTCTATCTACAGTAGCACGAGCTTCAATGGCAATCGCTTCTGTATTACTAAAGACTATAAGAGCGAAGCCCATACAAATATAGTCTGTCATATCATTTAATGTATTTAATATTTTCCCATTATTAGTAGGAATAAAGTTAAGAAGTTCACCTCCTATATCATCACTTTGAAATTTAATAGTTAAAAGACGTCTTAATATAAAATCATTAACATAACTTGAACTACCTAAAACTTCACTCATAACAAGAGTAATCTCCCTATTATCGATAATAAAAGGTCTAACTATTAAATCAGTGGCATTACCAAAAGCATTCTTTATTTCATTTGCAAGCATAGCATCACCTCATTTCACTTTTAGTATTACCAAAATAGAGATTATTATTAAAATAAAAAAAGAGGTATTCAACCTCAATTATTTATAAACTCTTACTTTCTGTGCTTCTTTTTCATCTTTATCAAATTCATCATAATATGTTTCTGCCATTTTTATCGCTTGTCTATTACTAAAAATTTGTTTTCTTTTTCCATCATTAGTATAATATTTACTTAATGGTTCCATATAATCTATTATATAACTAGCTTTAAATGGATCTCTAGTAGTAGTTATTTCTGCTTTAGGATTATTTAAATCGATATATTTTTCTTTAAAATTGTTGTATATCCGTATCCTCCTATACTTATTGTTAAAATACCACCAATATTATCGGTTAACATTTCGTTATCCGGATATAAAACACTGATACTTGCTAAAAATAAATCATCAATATTATTTCTTTCAAACATATTTTTCTCTCCTCTTTGTGTAATTATGATATAGCACATTTTCTTGGTGTCAAGCGATATTAAAAAGCTTTTCCATTCATAAATTTTGTAGTAATCTATTAGTAGGTGAAATTTATGAAAGTTAAAATAATTGATTATGATCATCAAGGTAGAGGTATTGCCAAAGTTGATAATAAAGTAATATTTATACCTAAAGTAAAACTAGGTGAAGAAGTTTCTATTGATATAGTAAAAGATAAGAAAAGATATTCTATAGGTAGAAGAATTGATTCTCTTAAAGTAAAGTATTGTCCTTATTATAATGAATGTGGAGGATGTCAGATTGGTCATTTAACTTATGATGAGCAGTTAGAGTTTAAAAAGAATACTGTTAAGAATATTTTTTCTAAATATACAAATTATAATTTAGACTCTTTAGAAATAATTCCTACTAAATGTTATAACTATCGTAATAAAGTAACTTTTCATATTAAAGGTGATAAGTTAGGGTATTATGAAGAAGAGACTAATAATTTAATTCCTATAGATAAATGTAATTTATTAGATAGTAATATTATAACTCTAACTGCCTCTTTAAATTCTTTTATTAAAGTACATAAGAAACTAACTAAAGCTATTATTAAAACTTTAGATGGTAAACTTATGTTAATATTAGAAGGTAAGGAATCTAAAGAATCAATAAATAAGTTCTTCTCATCAACTGTTAGTTCTCTATATTAT
>CALVUV010000016.1 GCA_944363685.1 uncultured Bacilli bacterium | reverse complement strand
TTAAGAGAAATAGCAGGAGATGATAAGGAGGCATTGAAGATTGTGGATGAATTAGAAAGACTAGGACTTAATGATAAGTTTGGATTAACCTATGATAATGAGATGATGCAGAAAAAAATGATTAATACCGCTCGTAATTGGGGATATGATGATGGTTATGATGATGGTAAAACATATGGACTTGAAGAAGGTGCTAAGGCAGAAAAACTTTCTATTGCTAAAAATCTTCTAAATATAGGCACATCTAAAGAAGATGTAATAAAAGTAACTAGCTTAAGTGTAGAAGAATTAGAAGAGTTAAATAAAGAAGCATAATTGCTTCTTTATTTATTGCATAATCTGAAAGTGATTTCCAGAATCTAAATATAAATAACCTTTTCTACCATCTAATTGAGGTAGAACATCATTATAATAGTTTAATCTTTCAAATTTAGTAATAGTTAAATAAACACTATTTCCATCATCCATATAAAGTAGAAATCTATCTTTATCAAACTCATTTGGATCATATTTAATCTCACTAATTTTTTCTCTTATATTTCTATCTATTCTCTTATAATATTTAATAAAACTATTTATTTTATCAGTTGGTATTTCATTAATTAATCTTGGAATCATATATGGTATATTATTTTCTAAAGTTATTTCTTCTTTACTTTCTAAAACATATTTACCATTATCTTCTCTTTTATATAGTATTTCATATTCTTCTAATTCTATATTAAATATATGATAAAAATCTCTTTTTATATCTACACTTTTTACTAAAGGATTTTCTTCTATTTTATCTTCCATAATTCTAGTACTAGTCTTATAATAACTTGGATAATTAGTAAGTCCTGCTCTATTAATTATCTCTTCATCAGATATAATATCATTACCAGTAATTATAATATTCTTTACTTTAGTATCTAATAAAATTAATACAGTAAAAACAATAATTGCTATTACTAAGATAAATATAAAGAATGGTAATAGTCTTAGTTTCTTCTTTTTTATTACTTTAGCCATAATTACTCCCAATTAACAAATTCTTGTTCTATTCTTAAATCTATACCATAATGATCTTTTACTGCATCTTTTACAAATAAAATTAAATCATGAATATCTTTAGCGCTAGCATTATTTTTATTGATAATAAAATTAGCATGAACTTCACTTACTTCTGCTCCTCCTTTAGTTAATCCTTTAAGACCAATATCTTCTATTAATTTACCAGAAGGATCAGCATTAGGGGGATTTCTAAAGACACTACCTGCACTAGGATAATTTAGGGGTTGTGACTTCATTCTTCTTTGTTTTCTATCTTTAACTACTTCTTCTAAAGCATTTTTATCACCTTTTTCAAGTCTTATAGTTGCCTCTAAACAAATATAGTTAGGGTGATGTTGTAAAAAACTACTACGGTAATGAAAATCCATCTCTTCATTAGTTAGAGTAATAATCTTAAAGTCATCTGTTAATACTTTAACACTTCTTGTAACATAACCCATATCACTTTTATAAGCGCCAGCATTCATATAAACAGCTCCACCAATAGTACCTGGTATACCTGTTGCAAATTCTAATCCTGCTAGACCTCTTTTAATGGATTCTCTAGCTACTTTCATAAGTGATGCTCCCGCTCCACAAACTATCTTATTATCAAAAAATTCTATTTTATTAAATTCATCTAATTTAATTAAAACTCCTTCATAAGTTTTATCACTAAATAATAAGTTACTACCATTACCTAATATTTTATATTTAATATTATATTTTTTTATTAATTTACATAATAGTACTAGTTTATCTGTATTCTTAGGATAAATAATCGCTCTTACTAATCCTCCTACTTTATAAGTAGTATATTTACTAATAAAAACATCTTTGACTATTTTTCCTATATCAAGTTTATCTACTTCATTTAAAAATTCTTTCATATCATTCATCCTTTACTACACTTTCAATTACATCATATATTTTACTAGCACTATCTAGAACTTTTCTTTTTAGTAACTCATTACTCATTTCTTTTAACTTTTCCTTATCATTAATTAATTTATCTATTAAAGGTATAAGCGTATCTTTACTAAAGTTTTCTTCTTCTATTATTTCTACTCCTTTATCTAAAGCCTTAGCATTTTTATATTGATGGTTATTAGTAACATAGGGACTAGGTACCATAATAGCAGGTAGTCCAATACTAGTAAGTTCTGCTATTGTAGATGCTCCACTTCTTGTAACCATTAAAGTAGTATCTTTCATAAGAGCGATTAGATTATCATAAAAAGGTAATAGTTTTACATTGTTATTTAGTTTTATACCTTTATAATCATCATAATATTTTTTACCAGTTATTAATAATACTTGATAGTTTTTATTGTTAAATAGTGGTAATATTTCTTTTAATTTATTAGTCATAGTTAAGGAACCAAGAGAGCCCATAACTATAATTACTAAAGGTAAATCTTTTTTAAATCCTAAAGAGGTTTTAGATATTTTTTTTATATCTTTTATTTGTTCACTTCTAGGATTACCTGTATATATTACTTTTTCTTTAGGAAAATATTCACTACTTTCTTTAAATGATACTAATATTTTATCTACATATCTTGATAAGAATTTATTAGATACACCAGGAATAGAGTTTTGTTCATGAATAATAGTTTTTATTTTTAATTTAGAAGCAGCATATATAACTGGTGCTGATATATAACCTCCAAAACCTATAACTACATCAGGTTTAAATTTAGATAGTTCCTCTTTAGCTTTCTTACAAGCTTTATAGTAAGTTTTCATTACTTCTATATTTTTAAAAGGATTTTTACGATTTAGTCCTATCATTTTAATACCTATATAATTAATATTTTGTTTAGGTATAATATCTTTTTCCATTCTATCAGTTGTACCAATATATAGAATCTCTACATCTTTATCTTTTTCCTTAAGCTTAGATATTAAAGCTAATGCTGGAAAAATATGACCACCTGTTCCTCCTGCTGTAATAACTATCTTCATTTTATTCATCCTTCCTAGTATAAGATATGTTTATTTATTGTATTTAGTAATTAAACTTTCAAATTCTTCTTTTATTTCTTCTAATCTTTTTTCAGTGTTAGCTTCGTATCTTCCTGTAATATTAGGACCTGTATTAGAGGCTCTTACACTAGCCCAACCATCAGAAAATGTTACTCTAACTCCATCTATATTATTATAAGTATAGTTCTTATCTTTACAATACTCTTCAATTTTTTCTACTACCAAATATTTTTTATCATCTAAAGATTTATATTTAGTCTCAGGTGTAGAATAATACTTATTAATACCATCTAATAGATCATCAACTGTCTTTTTAGTATTAGATAATATTTCAAGTAATCTAAGTCCTGCATAAATACCACTATCAAAACCTAAGAATTTATCTCTAAAATAAACGTGTCCTGATAATTCTCCTCCAAAAGCAAGATCAAGTTCTTTAACTTTCGCTTTTGTATAAGAGTTACCTGTTCTATAACAGTAAGGTTTACCTCCAAGTTTAATAATTTCATCTTCTAAAGATTTACTACATTTAACATCATATAAAAATGTTTTATTATCTACTTTATTAATAATATCTCTAATTATTATAATCATATAATAATCCATTGGAATAAATTCTCCAAGATTAGAAATAATACCTACTCTATCACCATCTCCATCAAAAGCAAGACCAACATCTGCTTTAGTATTTTTAACTACTCTTTTTAATTCTTCTAGATTACTTTCAATAGATGGATCAGGGTGATGATTAGGAAATGTTCCATCACTTTCTCCATTAATAATTTTATAATTAACAGGAACATTTTTAAATAGTTCATCTAATAGAATTGAAGTTGTTCCATTACCTGGATCTAATACTACTTTTAATTTTCTACTACCAAAAGATAAATTATCTAAAAGTGCTTTAAAGTAGTCTTTCTTTACATCTTTTTTAGTAATAGAACCACTACCAGTCTTAAAATTACCTTTTTCTATATAATCATAAAAGTCTGTTATTTCTTTTCCTTTAGCATTATTATAATCACTAAATGCTATCTTAAAACCATTTTCATCTTTAGGATTATGACTAGCGGTTATCATAATACCTGAATCTATTCCTAGATTTATACAAGCATAATAATACATAGGTGTTGTTGTTAGAGATAAATCATAGACATTTATACCTGTTTCAATTAATCCTTGGATTAAAGCTTGATGTAAATCAGGAGAAGATATTCTATTATCATGGCCTACTACACATTTATCTTTTCCTAAATCTCTTAATTTACTTCCAAAGGCAAGACCAATAGTATAGGAAGTATCTACATCAATATCTGTTGGTACTACTCCTCTAATATCATAGGCTCTAAAAATGTTTTTATTGATATCTTTTTTTGTTTTCATTATCATCCCTCGTATAAATTATAACATATTTTAAATTATTTATTTTCTCTTGATAAACTGTTCTACAAAACTTTACAATTATTTTTTCTTCTTTATTGCATATTTTTTTAAGATACTCAGAGAATTTGTTCCTTTTATATCAATCTTAGGGAATGCATTTAACATATGACGAACAAAAAAGTTTGTTTTGATTTTTCTAGACTTTAATTCATTTCTTATTATTTTAGTAAGTTCCATTGTTACATCTTTACTCTTAAATTTTAAAGTAGATATTTTTACTTGGCAAAGAGTTGTTATAGTTAAAATTACGTCTGTTAAGAAGATTATTAATAGAGTAATTGATACTATTCTAAAAGGAACAAGTGGAAGTAGTCCTATGAGATGTGTTATAAAAGGATAAAGTAAGTAGACAAAAGCAATACCACCAATTCCAAATAGACAAGCATTAGCAAGACATACTCTACCTTCTATATTAAATCTATGATCAGTATAATCCCACCATCTAGCTTTAAAGATTTTTTCTAATGTATAACTAGTAACATATTCTAGAGTTGTAGAAATAAATGCGCTCATAACAAAGACTGTAAACAAATCATTCTTATATCTTAAAATAAATAATCCCATTAAAAGACAGGAAATACCATATATAGGTAGATATGGTCCTAAGAAGAACCCTCTATTTAAAATTAATTTTTTTTCTCTAATAGAACAGTTTGTTATTTCAATAATATATCCCAAGAATGAATAAATCATAAATGATAAAAACAAATACAAAAATTTATCTAGCATAATATTCCTCCATTAGATTAATAAACTTAATAATAGTAATATTACTCCTGATATTAATCCAATAATAGTAATCTTTTTATTTCTAGTTTTAATAACTTTAGGCCATAGTTCGAAGATAATAATATATAGAAGCATTCCTAGAGTAAGAGAAAGTAAGGACCCAATAAGCGTATCACTTACAGTGTTTAAGTTTAATAAGTAAGGTATAATTCCTCCTACAAAACTTGATAGGAAAAGGCTTCCTAATAGAATAACATAATCTTTACTTTTAGCATCACTAACTCGTAGTGTGGTAGTTATAATTATACCTAAAGGGATATTATGAAGTCCTACTCCTATACTCATAACAAGTCCAAGAGAAATATTGTTACAAGCTGACAAATAGATAGCCATACCCTCTACTATATTATGAATAATTAAAGCGATTGTAGCAAGTAGACCAATATGACTATAGTTTTTCTTTACTTCTTTTTTAGTTAATTTATGGTCTTCGTGTTCAGGAACAAAGTCATCTATTACTTTAAATATTAGTAATCCTAACATACCAAATAATAAGAATAAATAAATATAAGTTATACCTAGATGCTCTATTATTTCTGGTAGTAAATCTATTATTATTAATGTAGATAATAGAGATAGTGCTAAGGCAAAGATAAAATCTAGGACTTTATCTTGTTTTTTTATAAAAAATGAAATGATTGTTCCTATTAGGATAAATACTCCTAAAAGAAATGTTATAAATAAAGCTAGTGTGTTACTCATAAATAATCACATCCTTAATAATACAGTTACAATAACAATTAAAGCTAGAATAATACGATAAATCATAAATAGTTTAAAGTCGTGTTTTCTTAAATATTGTAATAAGAATTTAATACAAATTAAACCTGTAATAAACGATATTACAATACCTAATATAAAGATAGAGGCATTATCCATTATTAAACTAATAGTACCACTATCTAATAGTTGAAGTGTGGCAGCACCTAATACTACAGGAGCAGATAGATAGAAAGAAAATTTAGCAGCAGATTCTCTATCTACTTTTAAGGCTCTTGCACAAGCAATTGTTGTACCACTACGAGAAAAACCTGGTATTAATGCAAATACTTGAGAACAACCAATTAGTATTGCATCTTTAAAAGATATTTCTTTAGTATTTTTTTCTTCTTTACTCTTTTTATCTACTAAGTAGATAATTACACCCATAACGATTAGAGCACAAGCGATTAAGATGTAATTTGTTCTGATTGCTTTTTCTATTACACTTTCAAATAAAACTCCAACAATAGCAGCAGGAATAGTAGCAACTACTATTTGCCAAAATAATTTACCATTACTATCTTTAACTCCTTTAGTAAATCCTTTAATTACCATATTTAAGAAGTCTTTAAAGAAGAAGACAGCAATAGCTAAAAGAGTACCAACGTGTAGTGCTAAATCAAAACATAAATCTACTTTAGATGACATTGATGCACCTATTCCAAATAAATCTCTAAAGATTATTAAATGAGCACTACTTGATATAGGAAGGAACTCTGCAATCCCCTGTATAATTCCTAAAATAATTGTATTAATGATATCTTGCATAATTTTAACCTCTTTTCTTCTTACAATTATATCATTAATGAATAATAAAAGAAAGAATTAAAAGTTAAACTAGACAAATATAAACATCAACTATTCTCATAAAATCTTGCTACTAACTTTTTAATCTTTCCATCATTAATATCTGCAATATATCCTGTACTATTTCTATACATTGGACTATTAACATCATCATTTCCTACTATTTTTATTTCATTTTTATTAATTTTTACATTATATTGGATAAAAAAATCTTCTACTATTTTTCTTCTTCTAATAGATTTTTCACTCATATCTAATTCCTTTGGTTTATAGTTTAAGATATAGTCTATTAAATAGTTCCTAACTTTTAAAGAAGAAATGCTTCCCCTTACATCTGTTTCAAATATATCTTTATATAATTGTTTTTTACAAATGATATTTAAACAAGGATCAAAAGTGTATTCTTTATCTTTATATTTAAAATTAATCCAAGAATGCCAATAATACTTAAATTTATTAAATTTTAAATTACCTCTTTCTATATAATCAGAATCATTAAAGAAAACTATAGAACTTTCAGTAGTTTGAAAGCACCATCTTTCTAAATATCTATTTCGCATTAACTCTAAAGTTTGTCCTTCGTAATCTCCTACTATTTCAATTTTTAAAGGTTGTAATATTTCTTTTAAGTACAAATACACTTCTTTATCAACTTTTTCTTCATTTATTATTTTAAATCTTTCATCTTTACTTAGAATATCATCATCTTTTGGTGATTTTTTTCTTAAAACATAATCTAATATTTCTTTACAATTTACTACTTCATTCATTTAGGCACCTCTTTTTAATGAATTTTATTATAAATCAAGCAAAGAAAAAAGTATAGTCAAAACTATACTATTTTTCAAAACTAGACATTAGAACAGGAACAACATTTTTCTTACGAGATACACAATCTTGTAAATATTCTCCTTCACTAAAATCCATATCATATGCTTGATCCATTAAATCTTTAGCTTTTCTGTTGTATAAAACATAAGAACCATTTTTAATAATATCAGTGATATATAATGCAAGTAAACTATAATTATTCGCTTCTGCTTCTTTATCTAATACAGATAAGTAGTTTTCTAAATCTTTAGAAATTTCATCAAAGTTAGTAGTAAAGAATTGTCCTATTCCTAAAGTATTATCATCTACTGTATATAGTTTAAAGTCATTATATAAAACATCTGTAGGTTCCATTCCATCTAAAGATGTTCCTGCTTTTATTAAGTTAAGACCATATTCTTCATAATTAACATCTGCAATAGTAGATAACTCTTCAACTGCTTTTCTATCTAAATCAGTTGTTGTAGGTGACTTTAATATTAAAGTATCTGATACTATTCCTGATAACATAAGTCCTGCTATTTTCTTAGGTATTTCTATATTTCTTTCTTTATATAAAGAATATACAATAGTACAACTAGATCCTACAGCCATATTTCTAAAGTTAATAGGATTACTTGTTGTAATACTACCTAAGTTATGATGATCAACTATTTCCATAATTTCCGCTTCATCAAGACCTTCAGCACTTTGTTTCTTTTCATTATGATCAACTAATATTACTTTCTTAGGATTTTTAGAATCTAAATCAGTAATTTTTAAAAGTCCTAAACATTTACCTGTTTTACTATCTACAACAGGATAGTTAGTATGTCTTAATTTTTTATTAATATCTAAAATATCATCAACATAAGTAAATTCATCAAAATAAACACTATCTTTAGTAGATTTTTTCATAGTTTTAATAAAATTAGAAAGACTTATTAACTTAGCGATATGATAAGTATCATAACTACTTCTAATAATATTTACACCATTTTCTTTAGCGATTTTAATATGTTCATCTTTAATATAAGAATCCCCTGATAAAATAATTAATTTTACTTTAGAATTAACAGCATATTCAATAATACTATGTCTATCTCCTACTATTAAGATATCATCAGGAGTTAATTTAACATTAGTAATAAAAGTAGTACTACGATAAGCGACTGCTAAGATATTACCTTTAATCTCCTCATCTACTTTATTTATTTCTTTACCATGTAATACTTCTAATAAATTACTATAACTAGTGTTTAAATGTTCTACTTTAGTATCAATAAAAGCATGTGCTAAGTCTTTAATAGTAACTATTCCTTTATACATATTATTATCATCAACAATAGGTACACCAGTAAGTCCTTCTTTTAACATATAAAGATAACTATCATAAGTAGATTCTTTTTCATTTAAGAAATAACCTTTATGATAATTAACATCTTTTAATTGTAATTTTACATCATTTAAATATTTTGGTTCTTTTACTTTAAAATAATCTAGTGCATATTTAGTTTCTTTATTAATAGCACTTAATATTCTTGGTTCTGTATTAAAACCTAATTCTTTTTTTAAGTTAGCATAACTAATCGCTGCACTAACTGAATCTGTATCAGGTTTACGATGTCCAAATACAAATATTTTATCCATAATAATTCCTTCTTTCTACTTGTAGATTATATCATACTATTGTTGCATTTAAAAGGAAAAATAACTATTTATTTCTCCTAAACCATAGAAATATTTTCTTTTTAACAATTCCCTCATTTTTAATATTATCTTCACCAGCTAGTATATCTTTAAGTCTATTAATATCAAAGTACCTAATGTTATTTTCTTTATTTTTTACCATTAAGCCATTATGTAATTCCCAATTTTTATTAAATAATTTATCAATTTTTATAATTTCTTCATCAGTAAAGTATGGAAAAAGATTAATAAGTTCAAACAATGCTAAGTTAATATCAGTATTTTTAAGGAAATCATTAACCCGATTAACATCATTTTCGTTCATATCATCTAAATAACTATCACTCTCATCTATGATAAAATCTCTTTGTTTTTTACTTGCATTTAGTATTGCATCTTCATCAAAATATTCTAATGCCTTTATAATATTAGGTGTTCCTACCCCTGAAAAAGGTGTTTTCATTTCTTCAGTTTCTAATGATGGCATAGTTTCTTTCATAATATTAGAAAATTTATCTATATAAAAATCATCCTCTTTTTTTCTATAAAAATATGATAGGCCACAATAAAAATTATTAAATGATTTACTTTGACATTTTACTAATTTAATATAGTCTTCTCTTGCAAACTTAGATGATATTCTTTTATCTAAAACTCCTATATTAAGAGCATGTCTCCTATATCCAAAATCAAATTCATTATTTAAAAGTTCCATTAACAAATCAACATTGTCATTGTATAAAGCAGCATAATATACTATTAAAGTAGATAAAATTCTTTCTGTTTCTTCTTTATTAGTAGAAAGCAATGATTTTACTATATACTGAGTAACATTTCCCTTGTCTTCAAAAGATAAATCTTTTATAACTTCTTCTAGTTTTAAGTCTACTTCTTTTTCCTTATCCCCTTCAATTTTCATATTATTTTGTCTTACTTGACTTTTAACTTCATTTAAAAATGTTCTTGCATAAACTTTTTCATAATCTTTATTCAACATAACCACTCCTTGGACCTATTATATACTATTTTTAAAATTTAGCAAAGAAAATATATTTTTAATCATAATATTTATTTTGATATTTATAACTTTCTCTTCTAACTCTTTAAATAAATCATTATTTTCCATAATGAGTTCCTTTCTAGATTGGATTAACATGTATTACTGTTAAATATATTTCATCAAATTGTTCTAGTTCACGTTCTATTTTATTGGCAATATCATGAGAAGCATATGTAGACATATTACCATCAACAAAGATTGTAAATGATATTTGATATTTATAACCCACTGGAGTGGCATTAAAATGATTTATCTTCTTTACTTCACTATATTTTTCTACAACACTTAAAACTTTTTCTTTAGTAATATTATCTATTGATTTATCCATTAAAACATCATAACTTTCTTTAAATATTTTAATACCACTAACTAATATCCATATTGCTATTAATACACCTACTACTCCATCAACAAAATAGATACCTATATTAGTTAGAAATATTGATATAAGGTTAATTATCGTAATAATAGCATCATATAAATGATCTTTAGAGTTAGCTTTTAATAATAGACTGTTTAAACTCTTAGATAGTTTATTAGTGTATATAAATAAAGATAGTTTAATTACAATAGTAATAATACAGACTATTATTAAAAGATATGAAAATGTATAATTACTTCTATTAAAGATAGATTCAAATGAATCTTTAAATAAAGTAAGTGCTACTATTATTATAACAATACTAATTAATAGTGAATAAATATATTCAGCTTTACCGTGACCTAAGTTATGATCATCATCTTTGGGTTTACTTGCTATTTTATTACCTATTAAAGTCATAAGTGATGAGAAGATATCTCCTAAACTATTAATTGCATCTGCTATCATCGCTTGACTTGAAGTTATAAATGCTGTGATGAATTTAATTATAAAAAGAAATAGATTAAAAAATATTCCTAAGAAACTAGCTATTTTAGTTGCCTTAAATCTTTTCATAAACTCTTCACCTTACTCTTTTCATAATTAAAAACTAAATTATTTTCTTGCATCAATTTCTCGGCTTTTTCTTCCTCTTCACTACTTATATAAATATTATCTTCATATTTTGATAATAATAAAGACATTGTTTCATCATCAAATGGTTCAAAGTAGATAAAATCTAAAATATTATCAGATTTTATATACATTCTAGGAAGTCGATATTCTATCATAAGTTTATCATAACCTCCAATACCACTATATCTTTTTAAAATTTCTTCGTCAATATCACACGCCATTATATAATTTCTTTTTTTGGTGGTGTTGCAAAAAGAAAGAACTGGCTCTAAATATTTTGATAAAAATATATATTGACTATTATACATATCATTAGATATATATTCTTTAATTTCTCTTGCTTTAATGCTATCATCTTCATACATATATCTTGGTATATAATCAAAAGTATTTTTTCTTGGAACATATATATTATCTACTGGTATTTTGGGAAAGATAATTTTCTCATTATTTTGCAATTTTTCAACTTGTTCTTTATTAAATCCACAATGAAATTTTATCATACTATCTAACTTGCCCTTCTCCTTTAATAATATATTTATAAGTAGTTAATTCATCAAGTCCCATTGGACCTCTTGCGTGTAATTTTTGAGTAGAGATACCAATCTCTGCACCAAAACCAAAACATTCTCCATCAGTAAATCTTGTAGAAGCATTAACATAGACACAAGATGAATCGACTAAGTCAGTAAACTTAGTAGCAGTCGTATAATTTTCAGTAATAATCGCTTCAGAGTGTTTAGTACTATATTTATTAATATGATTAATTGCTTCATCTACATTATCTACGGTCTTAATAGAAATAATTAAATCTAAATATTCTTTAGCATAATCTTCTTCTGAAGCTTCTTTTATATAATTAGAATATTTTCTAGAAGTTTCATCTCCTCTTATTTCAACATTATGTTTTTTTAATACTTCTACTAATTTAGGAATAAATTCTTTACAAATATCTTTATTTATAACTAATGATTCACAGGCATTACATACTCCTACTCTAGAGGTTTTAGCATTTTCTATTATTTTTAATGCCATATCAAAGTTAGCATCTTTATCTACATAAATATGACAATTACCAGTACCTGTTTCAATTACAGGAATAGTACTATTATTTACAACACTTTTAATTAAAGAAGCACCTCCTCTTGGTATTAGAACATCTACATAACGATTTAATTTCATAAATTCTAAAGTAGTTTCTCGTTTTACATCTTCTATTAAAGTGATAATATTTTCATCTAAATTATTTTTCTTTAAAACATCTTTTATTATTTTTACAAGAATAATATTAGAATTTATTGCATCACTTCCACCTTTTAATATTGTAGCATTATTAGTTTTAAAACATAAACTAAAGACATCTACTGTTACATTAGGACGTGATTCATAAATTACTCCAACTACTCCTAAAGGTACACATACTTTATATAGATTTAGGCTATTAGATAATCTTTTACCATAATATGTTTTACCTATAGGAGTTGGTAATTTAACTATCTTTTCTAAAGCTTTAGCCATATTATCTATTCTATCATTAGTTAGTCTTAAACGATCTATTAATGATTCTTTCATTCCTTTTTCTTTAGCATTCTTTATATCTATATCATTAGCTTCTATTATTTCTTTTTTATTATCTAATAAAGCTTTACTTAAATCTAAAAGTGTTTTATCTTTTAGATTCTCATCTATATTAACTATACTTTTACTAGCTTCTTTTACTTTAATTCCGATTTCCTCTAACATAATTTTCTCCTATTTTAAATATTTTTCTAATTTAAAGTTCTCTTTTTTATTTGCAACAAATAAGGTTCCACTTCTTTTACCATTAACTATTCTTAAAATATTATTAAGATTATTACTATTAGTAACAACCATATCAATACCTGCATCATTAACTATTTCTGATGCTTTAACTTTAGTATACATTCCTCCTGTTCCAACATCACTTGTTGTATTAGTAGCGATTTTATATAGTTTAGGTTTCTTGCCTACAACTGTATCTATTAATTTAGCATCTTTATTAAGATGAGGATCTTCTGTATAAAGACCATCTATATCTGTTAAAATGATTAATAGTTCTGCTTTAGATAGAACAGAAATAATCGCTGATAAAGTATCATTATCTCCAAAGACTATTTCTTCTGGTGAGACTGTATCATTTTCATTAGCGATAGGAACTGTATCTAGTTTTAATAAAGCTTCAATAGTATTAGAAATATTCTCACAACAATGATCCATTTGTAAGCCTATTTTAGTTATTAATACTTGAGCAGCTTTTTCATTATATTCTTTAAATATTTTACTATATATAGTCATTAAAGTACTTTGTCCTATCGCAGCACAGGCTTGTTTTTCATCTAAAGTTAAGGGTTTCTTTTTTATTTTAAGTTCTTTTCTTCCAATAGCAACTGCACCTGATGAGACTAATATTACTTCTTTACCCATATTTTTTAAATCACAAATTAGTCTGGTTAATTTTTCTATTTTATTATAATTAATTGCCCCAGTATTTTTATGTATTAAAGATGATGAACCTATTTTTATTACAATTCTTTTTTTATTTTTAAGAGAAAACCAATAATCTATTTGTTTCATATAATCTCCTCTTATAATTATTAATTTATTTTTTACCTAATTCTCTACTTCTTTTAGTTGCTTTCTTAACGGCTTCCATTAAAGCATAACGAAAGTTATTCTCTTCTAAAGCTTTAACTCCTTCAATAGTAGTACCAGCTGGAGATGTAACCATATCTTTTAATTCTCCTGGATGTATATGTAAATCTCTTACCATTTTAGCACTACCTAGTATTGCTTGAGATATAAATTTATAAGCTTTATCACGAGGAAGTCCCTCTTTAACAGCAGCATCTGCCATCGCTTCTATCATTATAAATACATATGCAGGAGATGAACCACTTATACCTGTTACAACATCCATTAAATCTTCATCTATTAGTTCTGCTTTACCAAAACTATTTAGAATAGATTGTACTTCTTCTAAATCTTTATCTGTAATATTTTTATTGATACTAAATCCTGACATTGCTTCATTAACTAAAGCAGGAGTATTAGGCATTACTCTTACTATTTTTTTATCACTTCCTAAAGATTTTTCTATAGTATTTATAGTAATACCAGCCATTATACTAATAATTACTTCATTAGTTAAATAGTCTTTTATTTCTTTAAAAACATCCATACTAACATTAGGTTTAACCGCTAATATTAAAGTATCTATATTACTTATTAAGTCTTTAGGCTCCGGGGAAACATTAATACCTAGTTCTTCTTTTAATTTAGTAGTCTTAGAGTTATCCTTATCATAAACATAAATATTAGTACTATCAGTTAATTTATTATTAACTATTCCTTTAATAATAGCACTTCCCATATTTCCACTACCAATTATTCCAATTTTCATAATGTTTCCTCCTCTTTTTGAAAATTTACTATAATTATACAAGAAATTAATGCAAATGAAAAGAGAAACTATAAATTAGTTTCTAGGTTTTATATTTTCCTTTATTTCTAATATCTTCTAAAGTAACTTTAAAATATTTAGTGGCAACTTCATCATCAATATCAGGCTTAGCTTCTTTTATTTTAGAATATATAGATGTTGCTAAATTTAAATTGCAAGTAAGTTCAGTATTTATACCTTTTCAATACCAAAATACAATTTTTGTAAATAATTACACATTATCTTTTAATTCTCTATTATGAAAAATTATTAATAATTTATATTTTTATCGTTTCTCAATATATAATTACATATTAATTCCATCTATTAAAATCTTTACTTAAACCTAATCTTTTTGCTCTACTCTTCTTTCTTTCATCATTTACTTCTATATTTCTAATGTCATTTAAAGCTATGCTAAAATACTTAATAACTGTTTTATCATCAATATCAGGGTGCTGTTCTTTTATTTTTTTATAGATAGCAGAAGCTAGTTCTAAATCACATATTATATGAGTATTATACCCACTTTTATAATTATAGCTTCTCAATACATCGTACATTATCTTATCTTCAAAAGAAAGTGATTCTGCTCCCTGGCAAAAGACTTTACGTAATGTTTCTTTATTTAAGCCACATTTAATGCATATGTAATAGCCTTCATCAAAATGTGTTGTAGCAGTAACCCATAAATGATCACATTTTTCATACTCACCATATTTCATTAATCTATATAGTTCTTTCTTTTTAGTAGCTAACTCATTTTTCTTTCTTTGTAGTCCTATATATTTTTTAACTATTGGATTTTCTTCTAATCCCCATATTTCTTGTTCTATATTTTTATATTCTTTATCAATATCACTAAAGTCATCCCTTATACATTCTAAATTGTTTTTACTAATCATAACAACACCTCCAAGTAAGTATATTGTAACATATATTTATTGTTTTTTGAACAAAATAAAACCCTCATAAATAAGGGTTACATGCATTTTAGTATATGTAAATTGCAAAAAATTAGCATTTATTTAATTACTATTTTTTCTCTTATCTACATAATTTAATTTTTTTTGAAGACTTTCATATTCTTTTTTATCATTAGATGTATCAAACCATTCTTTACATATTCTTGCTATATTGTAATTTATTGTATCATTAGAATTAGCATAATAAAATATAGCATTTATATCATCTTGAAAGAAAATTTATTAATTTTTTCATATCATTAAGAACATTTTTCTTAGTAAACTTTTCTCTTAATAGTTCACCAAATAATTGATAATTATTAATAATAAATTTTGCTATAATTTTTTGCTAAATATATAACTGTTCACTTGTTTTTAAGCATATTTAATAGTATACTTTTTATAGGGAATATCAGTTGTTGAGTGTCTACCTCTAATCTTTATAGAGAGGAGGTTTGATAAAGATGAAAACTAAGACTTTTATTATAAAAGTTCTTAAGCTCATTGCTATCATTTTATTTCTCCTTATCATTATGATAGTAGTAATAAAAAAATGACACTCATTCGCTTGAATAAGTGTCGCTGAATAAGTGCCATAAGGCAAATTATTGGGTAGACATTCAACTTGATGAAACTGAATGTTCCCTTTTTTATTTTATGCAAGTTTCCTTGACATATTCATAATATCATATTTATATAATTTTGTCAAAAATCTATTTATTTGAGTTTAGGTTTTTTACGAAAAAAGTTACAAAAACACCACCATTTTATATCAATTTATAATAATGTGTCAAAATACATAATAAATTAACCTATTTTATGTATTCAAAAGGAGAACATTTT
>CALVUV010000015.1 GCA_944363685.1 uncultured Bacilli bacterium | reverse complement strand
ATTTAATAAATTTGATGAACACAATATCTATGTTTTCAGAGAATTATTTCTCTATATTTTAGTAAGTAACGATAGCAGAGTGGGTACACCTGTTCCCATCCCGAACACAGAAGTTAAGCACTCTAACGCCGACGATAGTGTATGCGAAAATAGGAAGTTGCTTACTATTTTTTTTGTTTATAAAAGACTTTTCTTAAATGATTAGTCTTTTTATTATGAAAAAATAAGCCCCTATAATAAAGATGGAGGTTTTTTATATATAAAGAGCATCTAGAATTA
Source organism: uncultured Bacilli bacterium (assembly GCA_944363685.1). Classification (GTDB taxonomy): domain Bacteria; phylum Bacillota_I; class Bacilli_A; order RF39; family UBA660; genus Onthousia. Next base: position 16,670 of record CALVUV010000015.1, on the reverse strand, counting down.
GAAATTAACAATTAATATTTAACTAAAATAAAAGTCTCCACTATCTTGCTAAAAATGGCAAAAACCTATATAATTAATACATAGTAGGAGGCTCTAATATGATAGTATATGTTATTGATAAATCTAGACTAATAAGTTTTACTCTACCTCAGAGAATTTATGGTAGTTATTGGATTACAGATATAGATGATGATAACCAAGAAAAAAAGATTATAAACATTCAAGAAGAAGATGGTAAATGGGTAGCTTATAGTAATAAAAGTGTAAACATAATTGATAATAATCAATCTATAAATAAAATAATATTAGAACCTTACAGCTTCTTCCTATTAAAATTGAAAAATCAAGAGGGATACTTAATTTTATATATATCCCCATTAAATGATCCTAGCAAAAAGACCTTCTTAGTACCTAACAATGCTACTATATCTATAGGAAGTTCTAAAGAAAATGTTATTTATTATAGAAATCAACTTACTTCAAATGAACATGTAAAACTAGAATATAAAAATAATACCTGGTTGATAGAAGATTTAAATAGTCAAAATGGTACTTTTGTAAACAACCAAGCAATTAAACCTAATCAAACGACAGTCCTAAGTCATGGTGATATTATTTTTATAATGGGATTAAAAATAATAGTATTAGCAAACCAGATAATAGCTAATAATCCATTAAACTCTGTAAGTGTTAATCAAACAATTTTAAAAGAAAAAACTACAGAACAAAAAACTGAAAATATAAAAACAGAAGAAGATGAATTAGAGATAAATCTATATGAAGAAAATGATTATTTTGTTAGAATGCCACGTTTTACAGAAATATTAGAGCCAAGAAACTTTAAAATTGATCCTCATCCTAATATTAATGAACAAGAACAAACACCATTAATTATGACTCTAGGACCAATGCTTACTATGGGTACTACTTCTTTTGTTATGTTATTAGTTTCATTTATGTCTTTACAAGATGGAAATAGAAGTTTCTATAGTGTCCTACCTACAATGGCAATTTCCATTTCTATGTTAGCAGGTATCCTTATTTGGCCTACTATAAATAGAAGATTTGCAAGAAAACAACAACAGAAAAGAAAAGAAAAAATAGAAAAAGCATACAGTGAATACCTAACAAAAAAAGAACAAGAACTAAGTCAAATAATAACTTCAGAGAAACAAGTTTTATTATCTAACAGCTTAAGTTCACAAGAGTGTTATGAATTCATTATAAATAAGAATAGAAGACTTTGGGAAAGAGAACTACACCAAAAAGACTTTCTAAATTTAAGACTTGGAGTAGGTAGAGAAAAAGTAAAAATAAATATAGATTATCCACAAGATCACTTTAAAGTGGATCAAGACTTATTAGATGAAAGAATGCGTCTTATAATTGATAAAAATAAAGAAATAGAAGGAGCGCCTATAACTCAATCATTTATAGAAAAAAATATAACTGCTATTATAGGCCATTATGGCTATACTAAACAATATATTGATACTCTAATATTACAGATGGTCGCTCTTCACAGTTATCATGACTTAAAAATTATAATTATGACTAATGAAGGAAAAGCTAAGTACTGGGAATATATGAAATTAATGCCTCATAATTTTAATCGTGATAAAACCCTTCGTTTCTTTTCCACTAACTTTGATGATAGTAAAGAAATTTCAACATATTTACAACAAATATTTAAATCAAGACAAGAAGTAAAAAAACCTAATAATGAAGAAGCTTATAAATTATTTGATACATACTATCTTATAATTACAGATGACTATAAACTTACAAAAAATAATCCTATTATTGAAGAAATACTAACTGAAGAAGAAAATTTAGGTTTTAGCCTTATAATATTAAATTCAAGTTTAGCTAATTTACCTACTAGATGTAAAAGCTTTATAAGTATCAATGATTTAAAAAACGGTGGTATTTTTGAAAATGAACTAAATAGAGAAACACAAAAGTCATTTTCTATTGAACTTGTAAATAAACTAAATCTTTATCAATGTGCTTTAATTCTTTCTAATATTCCAATAAAAGATAAAGATGATGATTATGATTTACCTAAACAAATAGGTTTCCTAGAAATGTATAATGTAGGTACTATTGAACAACTTAATTCCTTAGAAAGATGGCAAGTTAATAATCCCGTAAATTCCTTAAATGCTCCAATCGGCTATGGTACTAATGGTCAAATATTTAAACTTGATCTTCATGAAAAAGAACAAGGACCACATGGTTTAATAGCAGGTATGACTGGTAGTGGTAAATCAGAGTTCATTATTACTTACATATTATCTATGGCTATTAATTATCATCCAGATGAAGTACAATTCCTTCTAATAGATTATAAAGGAGGAGGTTTAGTAGGAGCCTTTGAAAATAAAGAAACAGGTCTTCGTTTACCACACTTAACAGGAACAATAACAAACTTAGAAACTGCTGATATTAATAGAGCATTATCATCTATAGAAAGTGAATTAAAAAGAAGACAAGCTCTTTTCAATAAAGCAAGAGATAAATTAGGTGAAGGCACTATAGACATTTACAAATATCAAAAATACTATCGTGAAAAACAACTTGATACTCCAATTTCTCACTTATTCATAATATCAGATGAGTTTGCAGAACTAAAAACAGATCAACCTGAGTTTATGGATCAATTGATATCAACAGCAAGAATAGGACGTAGTTTAGGAGTACACTTAATACTTGCGACTCAAAAACCAAGTGGTGTAGTTAATGATCAAATATGGTCAAACTCTAGATTTAAAGTATGTCTAAAAGTTCAAGATGCTAGTGATTCAAACGAAGTAATTAAAAGACCAGATGCTGCAACTATTAAAGAAACAGGAAGATTCTATTTACAAGTTGGTTATAATGAACTATTCTCTATGGGTCAAGCTGCATATGCTGGTGCTCCTTATTACCCTCAAGATAAAGTTTATAAAGAAATAGATAGTAGTGTTAACTTTATTGATAATATTGCTAGAAATATAAAAACTGTTGATTTACCTAAGAAATATAATCTAGAACTACAAGGTGAACAATTACCTAACATAGTTAAATACTTAGATTCACTTGCTACTAAAGAAAATATTAAAGTTCATAATCTATGGCTTGAAAAATTAAAATCTATTATTTACATAGATGATTTAAAGAAAAAATATCAATTTCAAAAGAATCCATATCATATTACACCAATAATTGGAGAATATGATAACCCTAAAGAACAAAAACAAGGACTAGTAACTTTAGACTTTGCTACTAAAGGAAATACAATAATCTATAGCATTAATGAAAAAAATACTATTGTAAATACTTTACTTTATTCTCTAATAACTACTTATACAAGTGAAGAAGTAAACATTTATGTCTTAGACTTTGATAGTGAAACTCTAAAAATATATAAAGATAGTCCATCAGTAGGTGATGTTGTCTTTGTTAATGAAAAAGAAAAAGTTGATAAACTATTTAAACTACTAAATCAAGAAATAGAACAACGAAAGAAAATATTCCAAGACTATAATGGTAGTTATGAATATTTTATCAATCATTCTCCTACTAAATTACCATCTATAATTCTTTTAATATCAGGATATGAAAACTTTAAAGAAACTTATGAAGAAGAAGAAACTATTCTTAATAAAATCACTAGAGATGGAGTTAAGTATGGACTTTATACTATAGCAACTGCTATAAGTGATAGAAGTATAAGATTATCTCTTAGATCAAACTTCCCTCAAGTCGTACCTTTAAAACTAAATTCTGCTATTGAATATAATATGGTATTAGGGAAAAAATGTCCTACTATATCTGAAACTGCTAACAGAGGAGTAATCTTAGTAAATGAGAATCCATATGAATTTCAAACTGCTACCATCTGTGAAAATGAAAAACTACATGATTATATAAGAAATATATGTGATTATCTAAAACAAAATGAAAACATAAAAGCTAAACCTATACCAATATTACCAGAGAAAGTTACTATTTCTATGATAAATAATAATCTAAAAGATATACAAACAGTACCTATAGGTATAGAAGAAGAAACTCTAGAAGTATCAACATATAACTTTACTAAAAACTTAATTAACTTAATTAATGCTGAAGATATAGATGCTCTAACTAGTTTTAGTAAACTATTAATTAAAGAAGTAAGTTCTCTTACAACTACTAAAGTAATGGTTATAGATTATAAGAATTTATATCAAGAAGAATTATCCAACGTAATTTATATAAATAGTCAAAACCTAGATATAGATAATATAATTAAAGAAATAGAAACAAGTGAAAATAAATATCTTATCTTTATTAATGATGCTGAACAGTTTATAAAACATCTTCAATCTAAAGTAGGTAATGACATAGCAAGTTTCCTAACAAACCTACTTAATTTAAAGAAATGTTATTTAGTATTTAATACAGATCTATTTAATATTAAAAAATTAGCATATGAATCTTGGTTTAGACAATTTACTAGTTTAGATAATGCTATATGGATAGGTAAAGGATTAAATAATACTACTATTCATAACTTAACAACTCCATTAAGAACTTTAGCTTTCCCTCTACCACCTAATTTTGGTTATAACATAAAAAATGGTAAAGCTATTAGAATTAAAGTGTTAGAAGGTGATAATGATGAATAATAAAGTACTTGTAAATCTATATGTACCGACTCTAGAAAAAAAATATGAATTATTTTTACCTGCTAATAGAAAAATAGGAGAAATATGTACTTTAATTGCTAAAGGACTAACAGAAATTAGTAATGGCTACTATCAAATAACAAACTTTGAACATTTATATAATCGTAGCAATGGCACTATGTATAATGAAGCATTATTATTAAAGAATACTAATATTAGAAATGGTACAGAACTAGTTTTAATGTAAACATTTGTAAATAATAATTGATATTCTTGAAAAAAAAATTTAAATAGACTATTCTAATAATAGAAGGAGGGAAAAATATGGGTGCATATGGTGATAACTTAACATTTAATGTAGAACAATTACAATCACAAATAGGAATTTTAGAGCAAGTTAGAGATACAATACAAGCTTCAAAAAAGAATTATGTTGATTATGTTAATACTCAATTAAAACCAGCATGGACTACAGATGCTGGACAACAAACAGTAAATCAATTAATTAATTTTGCAGAAATTGATATTGAAGGTTTTATAACATATTTAACAGGAAGAATTGCCGATTTAGAAGAAGCAAAAGTTAGAGTAATGCAAATTAATGAAGCATAATAGAAAGGAGAAATAACATGGCAGATATTAAAAATGTCTCAACAATGGGGATAGCTGATGGAATTGAATATTTAAAAACAGAATTTATTGCTAAATTAGATGAACAAACAGAAGAAGCAATAAATACTTATACACAAATTCAAGCACAAGGTACTTTAAGTAGTGCTAATATTGATTCAATTACAGGTGAAATTAAAACTAAAGTTACAAATTTACAAAATGACTTTGATGATTTAGCAAATAAATTAAAACAAGGAATGTTCCAATCTCAAGAAGAAATCGAAAGACATCGTAGTGACATTGAAAATCAACTTAGTAATGGAACTTATTAAAATAATACACACAGTATTATTTTTTTCTAATTAGGGAGGCTTAATATGAGAGAAATAAGCTATGAAGAAGTTAGACTTTCTGTAGATAATATAACTGATAATCAGAGTTCTTTAAATGTAGGAGAATTGAAGACTAAAACAGATTCACTAGATTCAATTATTTTAATATTGAAAGAATGTTGGAATACTACAGGCGGTAATAAAAAACAGAAAAGATTAAAAGAAATAATAGATCAAGAATTAGATTTTTCAAAAATAGAGAGTACTATAGATAATATAAAAAATGCTTCTATTAGTTATACTACTGCTACTATCCAAGAAACACATAACTATGGAGAATCACTTCCAGATCTTTCTAGTATTAATTAAAAAGAAAGGAAATAATAATTATGACAAATAATATAAGTACAGAAGGATTAAATGGAATTGCTTTAGAAATAGTAAATACTATAAATTCTCTAAATAGTAGTATAGATAATATAAAAGAATGTAGTGACAATATTAAAGTAGAATGTGAAAAATTAAAATATTATAATAAACAAAAAGTATCTGGTAGTACTTCTCTGGAAAAACAGTATTTTGAAAGTGGAGAAAATAAAGGTGAGTATAAGAATACTTTAGTAACATATAAAATATGGCAAATAGAAGGACAAGAAGAATTAGGAGAAAACTGTAGAAATCTAGAACAACAATTAGAAGAAGCTAAAGAATCTATATCTTTATTAAAGTTAGAAACAGAAGATATTGAATTAATTGCTGATACTATAGATAATTACATCATGTCTATTCAAGAAGAATTAGGTGAAAATATTGATACTAGTATATTAGCTAGTGCTTTTGGTACTCTTAGTTCTACTATTGCTTTTAATAGTTATAATGCTAGTACAGGTAATTTTGTAGATACAAAACAAATTTTATCTGAATATTGGACTGATAAAGCACTCCACTTTAAGAGAAATCCTGATGGTACATATACAATATATCAAAAAGATGAAAATGGTAATGAAGTAGCAATGGGCTATACAACTGCTATAACTGCAGCTTTATATATGAAAGAATTAAAAAGTGAATCTACCAAATTAACAAATGCTGGTAGTAAGAGCAAAAATATAAAGATAACAGATAAAGATGGCAATGTTTTATATGAAGGCACAACAGGAAAAGCTCCTGATAATTCTAATCAAGATATAAAAATAACTGACAAAGATGGTAATGTATTATATGAAAATAATGGTAAAGATACATCTTCATCAACTAATGCATCATCACAAACTTCAAAAGAAAAGATTTCTGCAACAAATCCATTATCAACATTTGATGTCGAAGAAGACTTTATATCAGCTATAGATAATGAAGAAAATATTACTATTCCAGATAATGTAGATTTATATGTTAATGGAAAACCTGTATATAGTAAATCTCTATTTTATGATAAAGAAAGTGGAAAATATAGAAATCAAGGATCAACATATATAAATGATAATGTAGGATATACTAAAGAAGATTTATATGGAGCAGTATTTTCTAAAATATAAAAAACATAATTTCCAAAATTTGAATTAAATTTGATAAAAATTAACAACATAATAATTATAAATACAGTATTATAAAATAAATATCTTGAAAATACATAACTTAGTTTGCTATAATCTATAGATAGAAAAGAGGAGATAATTATGAACTACAAAATAACTAGTTACAGTGAAAGTGAAACAGTTGAATTAGCACAAAATATTGAATCAGAGAAATTTCCTAATATGGTTATCTGTCTAATAGGTGATTTAGGAAGTGGTAAAACAATGTTTACTAAAGGTTTTGCTTCTTCCCTTGAAGTTAAAGAAGAGATAACTTCTCCTACCTTTAATATTATAAAAGAATATATAAGTGGTGAACTACCTTTATATCATATGGATGTTTATCGCTTAGATGGTAAAGTAGATGATATTGGTCTAGAAGATTATTACACTAAAGGTGGTATTTGTATTATTGAATGGGCTGATATGATAAGAGATTACTTACCAGAAGAAAGACTTGAAATAAAATTTAAATTATCAAGTGAAGATGAAGATACAAGAATAATTACCATTACACCATATGGTTCTAAATATGAAGAACTATGTGAGGATGTTCTATGAGAGTTTTATATATAGATACATCTAGTGATTATTTATATAGTGGTATTGTTGTAGATGACAAATTAATTTCTGAAGTAAAAGAGAAATATGAGAAAGATTTATCAAAAGAAGCATTACCTAAAATAATAGAATTATTTGATAAAGCAGATATTACTCCAAAAGACATAGATAAAATAATAGTTGTTAATGGCCCTGGTTCTTTTACAGGTATTAGAATAGGTATAACTATTGCCAAGACAATAGCCTGGGCTTTAAACATAAATATAACCCCTATATCTGGCTTAACTGCTATGGCTATATCATGTAATACTAATACTTATAAAATGCCTTTAATAGATGCAAGAAGAGGCTATGTCTATGGGGCAATTTATGATAAAGATAATAATAAAGTTATAGAGGATTCTCATATAGAGTTAAAAGAACTATTAGATAAAAGTAAAGATTTAGATATTGAAGTTATTACTAATAATGATTTAAATCTAAGTATAAAAAAAGAAAGTTATAATCCAGATATTTTAAAAATAGTTAAATATTATGAAAAGAGTGATGGTATTAATCCTCATCTAGTGAATCCTATCTATTTAAAGAAGACAGAAGCAGAGGAAAAAGCTGGATTATGATTAAAGAATATGATAGTTATCCACAAGATACTGTGGATAACTTTAATTATAAGTTAACAGAAAAGGAGTTTTCCACAAATCCATACTTAAAAATAATTATTTATGTGGAAAAAGATAAAATAATAGGCTTTCTTCTTTATAGTCTTATCTATGATAGAATAGAAATAGAACAGTTTGAAGTAATTACTAAAGAACGAGGTAGAGGTATAGGAGATAAATTAATTAATTATCTAATAGAAAAGTATAAAAATAGTGATATTAAAAATATAACTTTAGAAGTTAAAGAAAATAATATAGTAGCCATTAATCTATATAAAAAATATGGCTTTAAAAAAGTATCAACTAGAGAAAAATACTATGATGGTATAAATGGTTTATTAATGGAAAAGACTCTTTAAAAAAAGGGTCTTTTATGTTAAAATAAGAACAAGTTTGGAAGTGATTAGATGGATATTAAATTTATGAATATGGCTCTTGATGAATCAAAAAAAGCAAATTGTGCCAAAGGTAAAGTTGGAGCTGTAATTGTATTAAATGATAAAGTGTTAGGAAAAGGAAATAATTCAGTTCCTAAAAATTGTAAGCCTTGCACAATAGATAGTTGTTTAAGGAAAAAATACAAATTAAAAAGTGGTGAAAGACAGGAATTATGTAAAGCTGTTCATGCAGAACAAAATGCAATATTAAATTCATTGAAAAAAGGCTATGATTTAAATAATTCTACAATTTATGTAACGAAATCTCCATGTATGGTTTGTGCAAAAATTATAATAAATGTTGGAATTAAAAAAGTAATTTATGCTAATAAGTATCCTGATGATGAAGCTTTTAAAGTTTTGAAAGAAGCTGGAATTATAACTGAATATTTTGAAATTAATAAAATCAAGGATGTGATAATGTGAAAGATGTATATATACTTGGAATAGAAAGTAGTTGTGATGAGACTAGTTGTTCAATAGTTAAAAATGGTACTGTTGAACTTGCAACTAGCACTTCTAGTCAAATTGATATCCATGAAAATTTTGGTGGTGTAGTACCTGAAATAGCAAGTCGTGAACATGTTAAACATATCACTCTAGTTATAGAAGACTGTTTAAAAAAAGCGAATATGAAAATAGAGAATGTAACTGCTATTGCCATAACTTATGGACCTGGTCTAATTGGAAGTCTTTTAGTAGGATTACAAGCTGCTAAAACTCTAAGCTATATCTATAATAAACCTCTAGTACCAGTTCATCATATTGCAGGACATATCTATGCTAATAGTCTTGTTGAAGAATTAAAATTCCCCCTAATCGCTTTAGTTGTAAGTGGTGGTCATACAGAACTTATTAAGATGACTGACCACTTTAGCTTTGAAAAACTAGGAGGAACCCTAGATGATGCCATAGGTGAATGCTATGATAAAGTAGCAAGAGTAATGGGACTACCTTATCCAGGAGGTCCTAAACTAGATAAATTATCTAAAGAAGGCAAACCTACTTATAAACTACCTATACCATTAAATGATGACTCTTATAATTTCTCATTTAGTGGCTTAAAGAGTGCAGTTATAAATTTAAACCATAATGAAGAACAAAAAGGTAATGAAATAAATAAAGCTGACCTTGCTGCTTCTTTTCAAAAAGTTGCCGTTACAAGTATTGTTTCTAAGACTAAGAAAGCTTTAAAAGACTATAATATTAACAATTTAATAGTAGCAGGAGGAGTCGCTGCAAATTCTATTTTAAGAGAAGCTTTAACTGATATGTGTAATGAAAATAATATTCATCTATCAATACCACCACTTAAATACTGTACTGATAACGCTGCTATGATTGCATCAGCTGGTTACTATGCCTATAAACTTGGAAGAAGAGCTGACTACAATCTAAATAGTCTTTCAACAACTACTTTACAATAAAATATATGTAAATTTAAGTCTAACTTTATAGACTTTTAAAATAATTATTCTATCTAGTGTTACAATAATAATGTAAACTAGAAAGGATGGTTATATGGATTTAAAAAAATTATTTGGATATGTTGGAAAGACTGTTGTAATTACTGGTTCTGCTTCCGGAATGAGTAAATCTGCAACAGAACTTTTACTAGAATTAGGTGCAGAAGTATATGCAATTGACATTAATCCTATTGATTTACCTGTAAAGAAAGCCTATAAAGCAGACTTAAGTAACAAAGAAGAAATTGATAAGGTAATTGAAGATTTACCTAATAAAATTGATGCTTTATTCTTATGTCACGGTATCGCTGGATTCAAAGGAAAAGAACTATTAGTCCAAAAAGTAAACTTCTATAGTCAAAAATATATGACTGAAAAGTTACTTGATAGAATAACAGATCATGGTTCTGTAACTTTTATCTCATCAGTTGGGGGTTTTGGTTGGCAACAAGTATATCCTAAAGCCATTGAACTAATTAATTTAAAAACTTGGGACGAGGCAATGAAATGGTATAATGAACATCCAAAAGAAATAGAAAGTTCTTATGTTTTCGCTAAACAATGCTTACTATCTTATGTAACTTATAAATGTATGAGTGAAGAGTTCATTGGAAGAAAAATAAGAATTAATGCTATTAACCCAGGAGATACTACTACAGGACTAACAGATGACTTTAATAAATCTACAAGTCCAACAGGTAATGCCGAAGAAGGAGCTGCCATGATAGAAAATATCTTCTTAAAAAGTTGGAATGGTTATGCTGCTGAACCTAAAGATATGGGATATCCTATGGTAGTTATAGGAAGTGATATCTGTTCATATATGTCAGGACAACTTATCTATATTGATTATGGACTAACTTCAAATTGGACAAGTATTGCTCTACTTAATAACAACAGTAAAACAATTGAAGAAATATCACATGAATCTAACAGTTAAGATCTATATTTAGATCTTTTTTCTTTCTAAAAAAGTTTATAATGTGTTTTTCCAACTTTTCTGCTATAATTATTTATATATAGTAACAAGGAGGTATTGGTATGAATAATAATGTCAGTGTTGAAGGTACTGAAGCTATTGCAAATGAATTAAAGGAAATAACTTCAATCTTAAAAGATGACTATGATTCTATTTCTATGGCAATTACTAAAATTAATGAAAATATAAATACTTTAAAAAGTTGGAATGGAGCTGACGCTATTACAGAACCTTATCCATCTAAAATGGAATTATCTCCAGATAATTTTAATTATAATAAAATATTTTATAAATATGTTTGGGATATTAATATTACTAATGAATCAAGTGCATCAACAGCTTTATCTAGTTCTTTATTTAGACAAATAGAAGAAAGTTTAGATTTACTTGATATGAAGAGTGATGATTTAAATCTTCTAGCTTCAACTTTATATGGATTTATAACTACATTAGGTTCTCTATTACAAGTTGATTTTGATGGTAGTGCCAAGAATTTCTTTAACTCTATAAAAGATACTGCAGGTTGGTTAGAAACAAAGAAAATAGCAGAAGAAGCAATAGCACAAAAAGAAGTAGATGAACTATATTTAAAATTTAGATCAACAGATGGTAATGATGATTATGTAGACTTTTTCTTAGATGAATTAGGAAATAGAAGATATCCTCAAGGATTACCAGGAGTAGATGATGATGGTACATATCCTGATAAAGGATCTTCAAAATATGGACAGTGGTATATGAATTATTTTCTTAATAATGATAGTTCCTATGCTAAATACATGACTAATGATGCAGCATTCTGTGCAGCCGCTGTTACTTATGCTTTAACTAAATCCGGTAATGGTAATGCAATTACTCCTTATATCTCTGTCCAAACTGGTGCCCAAAACGCCATAAATAGCGCTGCTAGTGGAAAAGGTGTATGGCATTCTGCAAGTGATACTTCATATCAACCTCAAAGAGGAGATATATTTTATAATTTTGATAGTGGCGGTCATACAGGGGTAGTATTAGGTAGTGATGAAAATTATGTTTATACAATAGAAGCGAACACTTCATCAGAATTTAAAGACGGTTGGTCCTATGGAACTGTAAATACAAGAGTTAGAGAAAAGTCTTATATTAGTCCAGTTAACTCTTTATCTGGTTATTACTCTCCTGATGTTAATATAAATAATTCAAATACAAATGTTGAAATATCACAAGATACAATTAATAGTAAATTAAACTCTGTTAAAATGAATAACAATAACAATTAAAGGAGGAAAGCTTATGGGAGTATATGTTAGTAAAAGTGAAATAGAAGAAAAAATAGCAGAAATAAAGAGTTTAAATGCTGACTTAGAACAAAGTACTGCAGATTTTACTGCACATATAAATGAAATACAAGAATTATTGGTAGGTTTAAAAGTTTGTCTTAATACAACAGGTGGAGTTAGAAGAATAAAAGACCTTTCTGATATTGAATTTGATACAGTTTCTATAAATGATACTATTAGTAAAATAAATTCTATTAATATAAATTATACGACTCGTAGAGAAAATATAATGAAAATATTAATTGATAACCCAAATAAATAATAAAAAAGTTAAAATTGTCGAAATATATGTTATAATTGATAATAAGGGAGGTAAAGAAAATTGACAAATAGAATTATTTTAAATGGTACTTCTTACTTTGGATATAATTCAAGAAGAAGTTTACTTGATGAAATTAAAGGAAGAGGATATGAAAAAGCATTAGTTGTAACAGATAAATCTCTATTAGAAGCAAATGTTACAAGTAAAGTTACAGAACTTTTAGATGAGATATCACTTGCTTATGAAGTATATAGTGATATCAAACCTAATCCTAATGTAGCGAATGTTAATGAAGGACTAGAAGTTTTAAGAAATAGTAAAGCTGACTTTCTAATCGCTGTAGGAGGAGGTTCAGTTATTGATACTGCTAAATGTATGAGTATCATTATGACTAACCCTGAGTTTAGGGATGTAGTAAGTCTTGATGGTACTGCTGCTACTAAGAATCCAGGTATGCCATTAATCGCTTTACCTACAACTGCAGGTACTGCCGCTGAAGTAACAATTAACTATGTTATTACAGATGATGAAAGAAAGAAAAAAATGGTATGTGTAGATCCACATGATATTCCAGTAGTTGCAATAATTGATCCAGAATTAATGGCTACAATGCCAAAGAGCCTAGCCGCTGCAACTGGAATGGATGCTCTAACTCACGCTATGGAAGGATATATCACTAAGAGTGCATGGTTAATGACTGATATGTTCCATAAACAAGCAATGAACTTAATCTTTAATAACTTAGAAAAAGCAGTTAATGAAAAAGATAAAGATGCTATAGAAGCAGTTGGTTATGGTCAATATATCGCTGGTATGGGCTTTTCTAATGTAGGACTTGGTATTGTTCATTCAATGGCTCACTCATTAGGAGCATATTTTGATACTCCACATGGTCTTGCTAACGCTCTACTTTTACCACATATCTTAAGATGGAATGGTAAAGTTTGTCCTAATCGTTTTAGAGATATGGGACGTGAGTTTGGACTTGATATGGATAACTTAACAGATGAAGAAGCTGTTAATAAGGTAGCAGATGCCGTTGATAGTCTAGCAAGAGCTGTAGGTATCCCTAAAACATTAAAAGAAATAGGAATTCCATATGATGCCTTAGAAACACTTGCAAATCAAGCAATCAATGATGTTTGTACTGGTGGTAATCCAAGAGAAGTAACAAAAGAAGATATCTTAGCTTTATATAAAGAAGCTTATGAATAAAAGAAGTAAATAAAAAGGGAGGAAAATTATGTTAAAAACAAAAGTAGGTTATTCAACCTTAAAAGATTCATATGCCAAAGGTAAAGAAGCTGCTAAGAATGCCAATGTAGGTATGCGTCCAAAACTTGGAATGATGTACTGTTCATGTAATGATGATGTTGAAGAAGTAGTAAGTGGTGCAATGTCATCAATGAAAGGTGCTCCAATCATTGGTTGTACTAGTAGTGGTATGATTATAACTAATGATGGAATCATCGAAAGTGAAGATGGTTTCGCTGGACTAATGTCATTTGATGATAAAAATATGAATATTGGTGTTGCAGCCCATAAAGCAGGAAAAAATGCTAGAGAAATAGGTCGTAAAGTTGCTAGACAAGCTGTTGAAAATGCCGGAGAAAACTATTCACCTAACTATTTCTACATGGTAGCAAGCCCAAAAGAAGAAGAAGATTACCTAATGGGTATTCAAGATGTTATTGGTAGAGTTCCAATGTTTGGAGGAAGTGCTGCTGATGATACAGTAGAAGGAAACTGGAAAATTTTCTGCAATGATCAAGTATTCTCAGATGGTGTTGCCGTTGCTTTCTTCTATACAGATAATGATATTGTAACATCTTATACAGGTGCTTACCGTGATACTGAAAACTATGGTCTAATTACAGAAGTTAAAAATGACCGTACTCTAGTTAAAATCGATGGAGTATCTGCACTTAAGAAATATGCAGACTGGATTGGTAAGAAACCTAGTGAATTAAAAGGACAAAATTTATTAGTAGCATCTATCACTAAACCATTAGGAGTTAAAGACCCTCTTGGAAACTTAACAGTAGTTCGTCATCCTATGTTTGGAGATGATATGGGAACTAAAACTACTACAGATGATGTTATTAATTTAGGTAATAAAGTAGTAGAAAAAACTGCTATCGTTCAATTAGAAGCGACTGTAGATGAATTAATTAAATCTACTAAAACTACTCTAAAAGATGCTAAGAGTCAATTAACTACTGAACCAGCAGGATACTTCTTAGTTCACTGTGGAGGCCGTAAACTTGGAATTGGTGATAGAATCGATGAAGTTTATAAAAACTTAGTAGAAGAAGCTCGTGGTGTTCCATTTATTACCGTATTTACTTTTGGTGAATATGGATATGATGAACATTCTGCTAATATCTGTGGTGGTCTAATGTTATCATTTACTGCTTTCGGAGAAGAATAAGGAGGATTAAATGAAGAATCTAATAGGAGGTCGTTTAGTTGATGCTAGCGATGGAAAAGTAATAGAAGTAACTAATCCTGCAACAGGAGAGTTAATAGATACAGTTCCTAATGCTACAGAACAAGATGTTGACATGTGCGTAAAAGAGGCTATTAAGGCACAAAAGGCCTGGGCTAAAATGCCTATGCACGAACGTGGTGACATACTTTATAAATTTGTTGACTTAGTAGAAGCGAAGGAAGAAGAACTTGCTCAGCTTCTATCTAAAGAAACAGGTAAACCAATTAAAGAAGCAAGAGGAGAAATAGCAAATACAAGAAGTTTTGTATATGGATATGTAGAAAAAGCAAAACATGAATATGGAAACGTTATTCCTGCAGGGACTGAAAAAGGTCAAGAGAAAACAATTCAAATGACTTTCCAAGAACCACTAGGAGTAGTAGGTTGTATTATTCCATTTAACTTTCCATGTGATTTATTTGGTCAAAAAGTTCCAAGTGCTCTTATCATGGGTAACAGTGTTATCGTTAAACCATCTACTTATAATCCATTAACGCTTCATACCTACTGTAATTTAATGATGGAAGCAGGTGTTCCAGCCGGAGTAATCAACTGTATATCAGGTGATGGACCAACTACTGGAGAGGCTCTTGCTAAACATCCTATGGTAAATTTAATGACTGTTACAGGAAGTACTGCTGTAGGTAGTGAAGTAATGGCAAACTGTGCTAAAAACATTACTCATGTTATGCTAGAATTAGGTGGAAATGATGCTTTCATCGTTATGAATGATGCTGATATGGACTTAGTTATTAATGAGATGGTTTGGGGAAGACTTTATAATACAGGACAAGTATGTTGTGCTAGTAAAAGATTCTTAGTTCAAAAAGACGTTAAAGATGAATTTGTTAGAAAAGCTGTTGAAAAGATAAAAACACTAAAAGTTGCTATGCCACAACAAGAAGATGCCGATATTGGTTGTTTAATCAATGAAAAAGCTGCCATCAGAGTTCAAGATCAAATTAAAAAGACCCTTGAACAAGGAGCAAAACTTGTTTATGGAGGACGTAGAAATGGAGCTTTCCTAGAACCAACAGTTCTTGATAATGTTACACGTGATATGGATGTTATGAAAGATATGGAAATCTTTGGCCCAGTTATTCCTGTATGTAGTTTTGATACTGTTGAAGAAGCTATAGAGATAGCAAATCAAAGTAGTTATGGACTATGTGGAAACATCATGACACGTGATATGAAAACAGCTTTCAAAGTTGCTAACGCACTTGAAGTAGGAGGAGCAGTTATCAATGGAGCAAGTTTCTTCCGTGCTGCTGAAATGCCATTTGGTGGTTGGAAACATTCAGGTATTGGTAACGAAGGAAT